>MGPV01000013.1:893-28853 GCA_001797615.1 Deltaproteobacteria bacterium GWC2_65_14 | reverse complement strand
GCAGTGGCTTCTCCTTCCTCCTCCAGGTAATCGATCTCCTGCTTCCGGTGCGACCGCCAGAACCAGGTGTCGGGGAAGCGCCCCCGGTTGTGGATGTGTTCGGGAACCATTGACCCTCGTCGGGATCAACGGTATCATACGAAGTAATACTGTTGGTCCGGGAGTGAAGAGATGAGATCCAGCAAGGTCCTGTCGATATCGGTTCCCCCCTCCCTCTGGGAGGAGATCGGAAAGCTTGCCGAAAAGGAGCGGATGACCCGCTCGGAGTTGCTGCGGGTCGCCGCCCGCGAATATATCCGTACCCGGTCATGGGCGGATCTTCGGAAAAAAGGCGCCCGTACGGCATTGAAGTTCGGCATCCGGACCGAATCCGACGTCGACCGGGTCATTCATGAGATGCGCCGGAAGTGAGGGTTCTCCTCGACTCGAACGTGTTCGTTTCGGCGGTGCTCCTCGGGCGAAACTGCGAAGAGATCCTCTCATTGGCCCGCGCCGGGGTCCTCCAGCTGTTGTCGTCGGAGGGGATCCTCTCCGAGGTGGAGAGGGTGATGCGGAGGAAGTTCCGCTGGAGCCAGGCGGAGGCCGGGCAGCTTGTGGAAGAACTGCGTTCTCTTTGCACGCTGGTCGAATGCGATCCGTGCGGCGTCGAATTTCTCCCGGATCCGGACGATGCCAAGGTGCTGGCCTGCGCGGTCGCGGGAAAGGTGGACGTCATCGTCACGGGCGACCGGAAGCACCTCCTTCCCCTCGGAAGGTTTCGAGGAGTTCCGATCATATCCCCTGCCGAATTCCTGGATCGCTTGGGATGAGCAGGAACCTGTCGGCGGAGGGAAAACCGGAGGCTCGCGAGTTCGGTTTCTCCACGAATCCCGCCCGCCGATCATCCTCCATCGTCCCCATCCTTCGCCTGTATTGAAACGTTATCAGCTAGACCAGGTGGAAGAGGTTCTCAAGGGGGAGGGCCTGTTATGAAGGACATGATGCAACATAAGGGCTATTTCGGCTCCGTCCATTACGACGACGAGGACGGGATCTTCTTCGGCAGGATCGAATTCATCCGGGCGCTGGTGAGCTACGAGGGAAACGATGCGGCGACGCTGCGGTCCGCCTTCCTGTTGGCGATGAAGGTGATGATCCGGCGGCCATCGCCGAGGCGAGGCAAACCTCCGGATCCGTTTCCCCCCGCTGATCGCCCCCCTCCCCCCCCCTCCACCTCCCTCCCCTGACAAAAAAAGCATAGGGACGTTCTTAAAACTTTTCACCTCGCCTGTGGAACCGAACCATCCGCACAAGGGGAAATCCGCCGGATCGCTACGGGATACGCTCCGAGTGCCTCGCGGCGTTTGATGAATTTCCGATGGATGTGTTGTATTCCTGTAAATCTGATATACTGTCTTTCCGAAATACGGAGGTCAGGGGAATGGCGAAGCAGAGCTTGAACGTGTCGAGCCGCGGGCAGATCACGTTGCCGGCCGGAATCCGGAAGCGCCTGGGGATCGAGGGCGGGGGTGTCCTTTCGGCCGAGGAAAGGGACGGGGCGCTGGTGTTGCGTCCCGCGGTCGTGATGGAGGTGGAAACCTTCTCCGACGCCGACATCCGGCGGTGGAACGAGGAGGACCGTCTCCCTCCGGAAGAGCGTGACAGGATCCTGAAGCGTCTCGGCGGCGGGCGGTGACCCGGGTCTTCCTCGACTCGAACGTCCTGTTCACGGCGGCGCACAACCCCTCCGGCAAGGCGGCGCTGGTGATCGAGCTGGGGATTCGGGGACACTGGGGGCTGGTGACGAGCGCCCATGCGTTCGTGGAGGCGCGCCGCAACCTCGAACTCAAGTTCCCGGGATCCCTGCCCGCGCTCGAGGCGATCCGCCCGGCGTTGGGGATCGTTCCTCCCGGGCGGGGAACGACCTGTCCCGTGCCTCTCCCGGAGAAGGAGCGGCCGATCCTGGAGGCGGCCATCCGCTGCAAGGCGACCCACCTGTTGACCGGCGACCGGAAACACTTCGGCCCCTTCATGAACCGCCCGGACCTGTCTTCGGGGGTGACGATCCAGACGGTGGGGGAGTTTCTTGGCGGACAGAAGAAAGCGTAGGGACGTTCTTAAAGTGGTTCAGCGAGAGCGGCGAAGACGACCTGGGAAACGCGCTCCGGCTGCGTCAGAGGATCCTCGAAGGGGCGTTTCCCGTGGCCGTCCCCTCGCTGCTTTTCTACGAGCTCTGCAACGCCCTTCGCTTCCACCCGAAGTTCGCTGCCCGCGAAGTAAAAGAAGCGGCAACATCGGTCCTCGACATGGGGTTTTCCATCAGGGACGTCACGGCGGAGCTCCTGGAGCGGGCGGTCGATCTTGCCTTTGCACGCGGCATCACCGTCTACGACGCCTGTTTTCTCGCGTTGGCGGAGGCCGAGGGCGCGACGCTGGTCACGGCGGACGCTGAATTCCTCGCGCAGCTCAAGGGGTCAAAGCATGCCGTCGCCCTCTCGAAACTCCGGCCGGATCGAACCCGTCCCTGAAATGCGTGCCTTCACGATCGCCCTCGTGGCCGGGGCCCGGCCCAACTTCATGAAGGATGTTACTCCACGGAAACCGCGTGTCCCCGGGATCGCCGGGGGGCGGGTGGGGAAGGAGTTCTTCGAGGGGAACTCTTATTCCGGAATGTGACGGGCGATATACTCCAGGGCGGCGCGGAGGAGGAAACCGGAACGGGTGTCGCCGGTCGCCTTGGCGCAGGAGTCCACTTCCTGCAGGGCGCGCTCGGGCAGGGTGATGTTGATCCGGCGGGCTTTGCCGGACAGCCTGGAGAGGTCCACGGGGACAAGGGCCCACGCGCCTTCCGCGTAATCGGAATTCTTCCGGTGCGTGTCGATGCTCCCCGGGGGAGGCACCCGCTCCCCGTCGATCAGCATCCCCTCGATATGCGTCGCGATCGCTTCCTTGGCCGATACAAGTGCCTTCTGCATCGTCTCTCCGGCCGAAAAGCATCCCGGCAGGTCCGGAACGGTGACCCCGTAATCGGTCCCCTTCTCCCTGTGGATTACTACGGGGAAGGTCATTTCAAGCGACCCAGGGCCAGCCGGCTTGACGGAAGATGCTCCGGAGCGTCCCGGCCGGGATGTCCCTCTTCGGATGCGGGACAGTGATCTTTCCTTTTTTCTCCGGGTGCTTGAACTGGTAATGGCTCCCTTTGACATGGTGCAGCGTCCACCCTCCGGATCGGAGTCGCCGGATGATCTCGGCGCTTTTCATGGTGTGTATCATACTTACTCCAATGAGACAAGTCCCGGAGCCGGGTCTTTCCCCGGGTCATCCGGGATTGCACCATTGCAGATCCCGTGCCCCTTGATTTCTACGGCGAAGGGGTGTTCCGGATATTCAACGGGTGGATTGAACTAGCGATTGAAGGCGAATTGCTCTACGGCAGCGGCCGCGGGCGGAAGGTCTCGATCAGTCCCACCTTCCAGATCTCTCCCTCCCGGACCATCCGGAGCACCGCGGGGCGTTCCGACCTCCCGTAGGTGATCCGGATCTCGGCCAGGTCCCCCTCGATCTTCCCCATCTCCCACCGGCTCACCAGCAGCGCGGTATCCGGGTCGAACTCCCCCAGGTAGCCCTCCCAGTAGGCCCGGGCGACCGCCCCTCCCTGCGCGAAGTTCTCCGAGATTTCCCCGGGATCGACCGTACCCGCTACCAGCCGGCCGGACTCCCTCACCACGTCGCCCACGATCGTCTCCCGGGATTTCGCGGAGAGGAGCCCCCAGATCGCCGGGTAGTCGCGCGCCTTCATGTTCCGGAAGAGCCCCTCGGCCTGGTGGAGGATCGGGCCGAATGCCGGTGTGGGTGGCCCGGCGGAGGAGGGGACGGAGGCGCGGGGCGCGCAGGACGACAGAGCGGTGATTGCGGCCAGGCAAAGCGATAGCAGGAGTGATCGCAAACGGGGTAAGGGGGGCAGGGCTACGCTCAGTGGCCCGATGTGGATCCGCCTCCGCCGCCGGCTGCGACCCCGATCAGGACGCCGGCGCCGATGATCGCCGCGGCCCATCCGAGGGTGCCCGAGGAGATCCCGGCCGTCGTGCTTTTCCCGGCTGCGGCGCCGGCCCTTGCGGCCGCTTCCGCGGCGGGTGTGGCCGGAGCGGGAGCCGCTGCCGCGGGGGCCCCTTCCTTGACCGGCTCCTCGGCGATCGTCTCTTTCTTCGGCTCGGTCGGCGCGGGAGCCGGAACCGGTTTCTTCGGGGGCCAGGTCGGCCAGTCGCTCTGCGCGAGGGCCATCGGTGCCGTTGCGGTGAAGAAAAGGAAGGCGAACAGGGACGCCAGGGAGATCGCGGTTTTCCGGGAACGGCTCCGGGTCAGGATCCTCATGGCGTCCTCCTCTCAAACGTCATTTTACCCTTATTCCGTATACCCGCTCGGGTCCTTCCTGTCAAGGTGTCCCGGCATCCGGACCGGAAGGTTTGGCCCGATCTGGTCGAACAGGGCCCGGTGCCGGTCCAGGTCCTGCCCCGCGTCCCGGGTCCAGGGGGAGAGGGCGATCCGGTAGGCGGTCCTGGAATCCCGGCCCAGGAAGAGGCGGATCGGGATCTCCACGGCGATCCCCTTGTCGTGGTAGCCCCGGTTGAACGGGTCGGTGAAGTTCGAGGTGTCGGTGACGCTGTACCAGGCCGACAGCACGACCCCGCGGACCCGCTTCGACACGGTGAACCGGGCCCCGAGGTCTCCCGCCAGGAAGCGGCCTCCCTTCACATCCAGCATCAGGTCCAGTTCGGGGAGGTTCAGCCGCCCGTTCAGGAAGAGGGTGTGGTACTCCCGGTCGTTTCGCAGGCGGAACGGGTTGTCGGGATCCCGCTTCCGGAGATAGCTTCCCCCCGCCCCCGCCAGGATCCTCCCGTCGAACAGGGGGACGGCCGTCTCGGCGTCCACCCCCGCGTACATCACCTCCAGGTACCCGGCCGAGATCCGCCCGAACACGGGGCCCGGCGCCCGGACGACCTGTTCCGCCAGCAGCCGCCCCATCGCGATCCGCTCCTTCTTGTAGAGGACGATGTCGCTGCGCACCGGGTTGGAGAGCGGCACGTTCACGGTGGATACGGTGTTCAGCGGGTACCCCTCCAGCCCGAGCAGGAGGGTTCCGCCTCTCCAGGGGGTCGCCCGGAGCTGCCCGGAGGCCCCCAGCCGGTACTTGAAGAAGCCGGAGGGGTCGTTCAGGAAGGTCTCGAAGGAGGGGCGCAGATCCCAGTCGACGATGCGGCGGTGGCGGACCGGCAGGGGAGGCGCTTCCGCCAGCTCCATCGTGAACCGGGAAAACTCCCGGAACCTCTCCCCGGGGATCTTCCCCGCGCCGTACCCGGAAAGCCCGTGGCCGGTCGTCGCGAAGCCGAGCAGCGGGATCCCCTCCTCGGTGAGGACGATCTGGAGATACTCGAACCGCGCCGGCTCCATCCCGGAGAGGATCTCCAGGATCACCTCGACCGCCCGCTCGGGGAAGAACCAGCGGTCGTTGCGGGCCTCGATCCGCAGCGTCACCCCGTCGAAGGAGACGCCGACGTCGCGGAAGCCGGAACCCGCGAGGGCCTCCGTGACCCGGTCCTCGAACGGGCTTGCGCGCGCCTTCGCCGGCTCCCGGTAGGGGGGGTCGTGGATCGGAAGGATCGGCTTTCCGATGTCGAAGGCCACCGAGAGGTTCACCCCGAACTGCTCTCCCCGCTGCCAGGAGAGGTCGATCTCCGCCCACCGAAGCGGCTTCCAGCGCAGGCCGAAGTTGAGCCGGGAGGGGACCGGCTCCCGGAAGTGCGCATCGCGCGCCGGGTCGGTCGTCTGCTTGTGGTAGGCGACCGGGCTGTACTCCGCCACCAGGGCGAGCCGTTCCGTGGGGGCGAACTGGATCCCTCCGAAGAGGCTGGCGTCCCCCCACCACTCCTTCGGGTCGGTGAAGATCTCGAGCCCGAAGTTTTCCCCGGTGGAGGGGAGCGGCCTCTTCCCAAGCCGTCCGTTCCCCAGCCCCAGGGTGAAGTCGAAGGGGAAGATCTGCTTGCTGGCGACGATCGCCTGGGAGGAGTAGATCCGGGTGCCGTGGGGATCGAGCACCGCCAGCGCCAGTGCGGGGGTGTACTTCCCCTCCCGGAGGAACTGGAACTTGAAATCGACCGCCTTGTCCTTGGTGTCGCCGTAGCCGCCGAACTCGGAGAAGCCGGGGACGCCGCCGACCTCGGTGACCCGCCCGGCCGCCTCGATCCGGGGGAAGATCCCGATCGCTCCGTAGTACCACCGGTACGGATCGGCCATCCCCACCCCCACCCGGTACCGGTTCGTCTCCATCACCCGGGCGGTCGGCGTCTCCAGCAGGCCGGTCAGCCCGGAGTTCGAGGGGAAGGTGAAGGGCGCGTCGCCGGCCGACGCGGAGGCGACGGCCAGGAGCGACAGGCAGGCCAGGAGCGCGGCGAGTGTTCTCACGGCAACGTCCCCGGACCGGCGATCTCGAGGATCCGCGCCAACATCCTCCGGTAGTCCTCGATCCCGCCCGTCCATCCCGACCGGCCCGGATCGCGCGGCACGAAAAGCGTGTCCCCGGCCTCGATCCGCGGGCGGTTCTTGCGGAAAAGGGACAGCTCCCAGCGGCCGAGGGCTTCGTTCCACGCGGCCCACCCCTCGGACAGCCTCCCGGCCGTTCCGTCCGCCTTGAGCAGGATCGTCCCGTCCCGATCCGCCTCCGGGAGGAATCCGCCCGCCGCCGCGACGATTTCCGGGAGGCGGGCGCCGGGGGATGCGGGATATTCCCCGGGATCGCGGAGCGCGCCGAGAACCCGCACCGTCCGGGGCGCAGAGGGGAGGAACAGGTCGTCACCGTCCTCGAGCGGCAGATCCTGCGGGCTGTGGATCATCAGGCGGACGAGGGAGAGGCGCACCGGGACGCGCCCCGAAGGAGCGAGATGCCGCACGGAGTCGGCGAACCGCCGCATCCGGTCGTGCTGCGGCTCCCAGGGGCCGTCCTCCCGGACCGCCGCCTCCAGGCGCTTCACGATCCCGGCCAGTTCCTCCTCCTGCCGGGCCCTTTCGGTCTTCCGGAGCAGCACCGCCCCCGGGAGCCAGGCGTTGTCGGCATATCCCCCCGCGCGCAGGATCAGCGACGAGAGGGTCTCCCCCTTGCGCAGTTCGTAGGCGCCCGGACGCGAGATCTCCCCGCGGATCTGCACAACCGGGTTCGGTGCCGACTGCGCTCCGGCCGGCAGGACCGCCGGCAGCGCGAAAATCAGGAGGATCCGAAGGAGCCGGTTCAACGGGAAATTCTTCCTCCTGTCCGGTTCCCCGATCCGGGGAAACCGGTTGCCCCTTCCGTCAAGGGGATAAAGACATTATCCTGACATAGATTTTTCCCTCGCGCCGGTGTATCGGGGCGGGGGAACGGGAAGGCCCCGCGGCGCGGATCGCGAATGACCGGGCCGTGAAGATCCGGTATGGTAATTCCGTTATGGAGTTCAAAGAGATGAGGGAGGATCGATGAACGTCGGGATCGTCGGGACCGGGTATGTCGGGCTGGTGACGGGGGTCTGCCTGGCCGAGCGGGGGAGCAAGGTCCTCTGCGTCGACAGCGACCCGGAGGTGGTGCGGAAACTCTCCTCGGGGGAGGTGACGATCTTCGAGCCGGGTCTCGAGGAGATCTTCCTGCGCAACCTGAAGAAGGAGCGGATCGCCTTCACGGGGGATCTCGAGGCCGTGGTGCTGTCCTCCCGGGTGCTCTTCCTCTGCCTGCCGACGCCGCCCGACGAGGACGGCTCGGCCGACCTGCAGTACATCCTCGGGGTCGCCGAGGAGATCGGGAAGATCCTGGCGAAGCATCCCGCCGCCGGCTACAAGGTGATCGTGGACAAGAGCACCGTGCCCGTAGGGACGAGCGAGAAGGTGGACGCCGCGATCCGGAAGAGCCTCGACGGGAAGTTGGAGTTCGACGTGGTCTCCAACCCGGAATTTCTCCGGGAGGGGTTCGCGGTGGAGGATTTCCTGCGCCCCGAGCGGGTCGTGATCGGCACCCGGAGCGAACGGGCGGTCGACCTGCTCAAGGACCTCTACGAGCCGTTCCTGCCGGCCGGCTCCCCGGTGATCGTCATGGACGAGAAGAGCGCCGAGGTGACCAAGTATGCCGCGAACGCCTTCCTCGCGATGAAGATCTCCTACATGAACGACCTGGCGAGGTTCTGCGACGCGGTCGGCGCCGATGTCGAGCAGGTGCGGGAGGGGATCGGGTCCGACTCCCGGATCGGGAAGCGGTACCTCTTTCCCGGCCTGGGGTACGGCGGCTCCTGCCTTCCCAAGGATGTCAAGGCGCTGCTGAAAAGCGCGCAGGACGCGGGGACGCCGCTGACCATCCTGCAGTCGGTGGAGGAGATCAACCGGGAGCAGCGCAGGCGCTTCTACCTGAAGGTGGAAAAACATTTCACGGGAAAGCTGGAAGGACTGCGGGTGGCGGTCTGGGGGCTGGCCTTCAAGCCGAACACCGACGACGTGCGCGAGGCGCCGGTCTTTTATCTCCTCGACTCGCTGCTGGCGGCGAAGGCCTCCGTGGTCGTCTTCGACCCGGAGGCGACGAGGAAGGTGAAGGCGAAGTACGGCGACCGGCTCGAGTATGCCGAGTCCTCGTACGGGGCGCTGCAGGGGGCCGACGCGCTGCTGGTCGTGACCGAGTGGAACGAGTTCCGCAAGCCCGACTTCGGGCTGATGAAGAACCTGATGCGGCAGCCGGTGATCTTCGACGGACGAAACATCTACGATCCGGCGCGGATGCGGGAGGGCGGATTCGTCTATCATTCCATCGGCCGCAAGTCGCTCGAGGCGCACCCCCAAGAACCGGGACGTTCCTAAGAACTGGAGAGGGAAGATGAAAGGTCTGGTGTTGAGCGGCGGGAAGGGGACGCGCCTGCGGCCGATCACCTTCACGAGCGCGAAGCAACTGCTTCCGATCGCGAACAAGCCGGTCCTCTTCTACTGCCTGGAGCAGCTGTCGGAGGCGGGGGTGACCGACGTCGGGATCGTGGTGGGGGAAACCGCGGCCGAGATCCGGCAGGCGGTGGGGGACGGGAGCCGGTTCGGGGTGAAGGCGACCTATATCGAGCAGGACCATCCCGGCGGGCTGGCCCACGCCGTGAAGGTCTCCGAACCGTTTTTGCAGGAAGATTCATTCATCATGGTCCTGGGGGACAACCTGCTGCGGGACGGGGTCGTCTCGATCGTGGAGGAGTTCCGGAATCACCCGCCGAACTGCCAGATCCTCCTGACGAAGGTGAAGGACCCCAACCAGTTCGGGGTGGCGGAACTGAAAGACGGCAAGGTGGTCCGGCTGGTCGAGAAGCCGAAGGAGTACATCTCCGACCTGGCGCTGGTCGGGGTCTACCTCTTCGACGCGAACGTGTTCAAGGCGGTCCGGGAGATCCAGCCTTCGTGGAGAGGCGAGCTGGAGATCACCGACGCGATCCAGTGGCTGGTGACCCACGGGTACACGGTGCGGCCTCACCTGGTGACCGGCTGGTGGAAGGACACGGGGAAGCTCGAGGACATCCTGGAGGCGAACCGGATGGTCCTGGACGGGATGGAGGAGAGGATCCTGGGGCGGGTCGACGGGAAAAGCCGGGTGGAATTCAAGGTCCGCCTCGCGGAGACGGCCGTGGTCGAGAACAGCGTCGTCCGGGGGCCGGCGGTGATCGGGGAGGGGACGCGGATCGTCGACTCCTACGTGGGGCCCTTCACCTCGATCGCTTCGGGATGCACGATCCGGAACGTGGAGATCGAGCACAGCATCGTCCTCGAGCGGTGCACGATCGAGGGGGTGGGGACCCGGATCATCGACTCCCTTCTCGGGCGGGACGTGGCGATCCGGAAAGGCGACGGTCAGCCGCACGCCTACCGGTTCATGCTGGGCGATTCCTCCGGGATCACCCTGCCGTGACAAGGAGGCCGAAGCGATGATCGACGGCGTGATGGTCAAAAACCTCAAGGTGATCCCGGACGAGCGGGGGCGCCTCATGGAGATCCTGCGCAGCGACGACGAGATCTTCCGGAAGTTCGGCCAGGTCTACCTGACCACGGGATATCCCGGCGTCGTCAAGGCGTGGCATTACCACAAGCTCCAGACCGACCACTTCTGCGTGGTCAAGGGGATGATGAAGGTGGTGCTCTACGATTCCCGGGAGGGGTCCCCGACGAAGGGGGAGGTGAACGAGTTCTTCCTGGGAGAGCACCGTCCGATCCTGCTGCGGATCCCGCCGCTGGTCTACCACGGGTTCAAGACGACCGGCCTCGAGGAGGCGCTGCTGATCAACATCCCCACGGAGCCCTACCGGTACGACCAGCCGGACGAGCACCGGGTCCACCCGCACGACAACGACATCCCCTACTCCTGGGAGAGGAAGGACGGATGATCCTCCTTCGCTCCGCAGTGGAAAATTCCGGGGGGAGCTTCGGAGGATCCGGGGCATGGACGCGTCGGGAAAGGAGCGCGGGATGAAGGAGAACGGCGTCCGGCTCCTGGTCGCGGGAGGCGCCGGGTTCATCGGGTCGAACTTCATCCGGCATCTCCTCGGCGCCCACGGCGACTGGCAGGTCGTCAACGTCGACATATTGACCTACGCCGGGAACCTCGCGAACCTGGCGGACCTCTCCGGGGACGGCCGGTACCGGTTCGTCCGGGCCGACATCTGTGACGCCGCCCGGATCGAGGGAATCGTCGCGGAAGCCGCCCCCGACGCGATCGTGAACTTCGCCGCGGAGACCCACGTCGACCGCAGCATCGCCGACCCGTCCCTTTTCCTTCGGACGAACGTCCTGGGGACGCAGGTCCTGCTGGACGCGGCGCGCAAGGCCGCAGTCGCCCGGTACGTGCAGATCTCCACCGACGAGGTGTACGGCTCGCTCGGCGCGACCGGGAAGTTCACGGAGCAGTCGCCGCTGCGGCCCAACTCCCCCTATGCCGCCAGCAAGACGGCCGGAGATCTCCTGGCCCGGGCATATTTCAGGACCTACGGCACCCCCGCGATCGTCACCCGCTGCTCGAACAACTACGGCCCGTACCAGTTTCCCGAGAAGCTGATCCCCTTCTTCGTGACGCTCCTTGCGGCCGGGAAACCGGTGCCGGTCTACGGCGACGGGGGAAACGTCCGGGACTGGATCCACGTGGACGACCACTCGCGGGCGGTCGAGGCGGTCCTGCTGCGGGGGAAGCCGGGGGAGATCTACAACATCGGCGGCGGGAACGAGCGGACCAACATCGAGATCACGAAGCTGCTCCTGTCGGCGATGGGGAAGCCCGAGTCGATGATGGCGTTCGTGCCGGACCGCCCCGGCCACGACCGTCGATACGCGATCGACGACGGCCGCGTGCGGACGGAGCTGGGGGTGGCCCCGCGGGTGCCCTTCGAGGAAGGGCTCCGGGCGACGGTCCGCTGGTACCTGGAGAACGAGCCCTGGTGGCGGGCCGTCCAGTCGGGGGAGTACCTCTCCTTCTACGACCGCTGGTACCGGGAGCAGGGACGCGGCTGACGTGTCTTGGCGGATGGATTCCCGGGCGGGGTTGAGGTTGTCGCAACGGCGGTTGTACCTGGCGCTGCTGATCCTGTGGGCGTTGCTCACCTTCGTACTGACGTCGATTCCGAACCCCGACATCCCGGTCCATTTCCGGTTCGCCGACAAGGCGGCCCATCTCGGGTTCTACGGGGTGATGGGGGTTCTCTGCGGGCTCTGGCGCCGGGCCTCGGGATGCTCCGCGCAGCAGGCGGTCCTGCAGACCCTCCTCTTCATCGCCGTCGCCGGGGCGATCGACGAGGTCCACCAGCACTGGATTCCGGGCCGCACGATGAGCCTCCTCGACTGGGCGGCGGACCTTCTGGGCGGCGGCACGGGAGCGGCGTTTTCCGCCGTTCTCCCCCGCATTTTCCCGTTCCTCCTGACTGAATAGTGGTTCATTTTCCGGTTGATTCCCCCCGGTCTTTCCGGTATCATCCCCCGTGGCTCCGGTCCCCGGGGCTTCCACGCATCCTGGAGGTGACACGTGAAGATACTCGTCGCGATCAAGCCGGTCCCCAACCCCGACGAGAGGGTCAAGATCACGAAGGACGGGAAAGGGATCGTGCTGGACAACATCAAGATGGTGGTGAATCCCTTCTGCGAGATCGCGGTGGAAGAGGCGCTGCGGATCAAGGAGAAGCAGGGGGGCGAGGTGGTGATCCACACCATCGGCCCGAAGCAGGGGGAGCAGCAGGTCCGAACCGCCCTGGCGATGGGGGCCGACCGGGCGGTCCTGGTGGAGACCGGGAACGATCTCGACAGTCTCGGCGTGGCGAAGGTGATGGCCAAGGTCGTGGAGCAGGAGAAGCCGGACCTGGTCCTCATGGGAAAGCAGGCGGTCGACGACGACAACAACCAGGTGGGGCAGATCCTGGCGGCGCTGCTCTCCTGGCCGCAGGCGACCTTCGCCTCGAAGATCGAGTTTTCCGAGGACGGGAAGCGGGCGAACGTCACCCGGGAGGTGGACGGCGGACTGGAGACGATCGGGGTCCCCCTTCCCGCCGTGGTCACCACCGACCTTCGGCTCAACGAGCCGCGGTACGCCTCCCTCCCCGGGATCATGAAGGCGAAGAAGAAGGAGATGAAGGTGATCGCCGCCGATTCCCTGGGAGTGGAGATGAAGCCGAAGGTTCGCCTGGTCTCCCTGGCGCCGCCGAAGGAGCGGGCCGGAGGCACGAAGGTGGCCGACGTGGCCGAGCTGGTCGCCAAGCTCAAGAACGAGGCGAAAGTGCTCTAACCTCAGAACGGGGACGTTCCTGAGAATTGAGGATGTCTCTGGGGCCTGTGGTGTGTTGAATTTGCAAACGTGAAAGGAACCACTTCTTAGGAACGTCCCGGTTCTTGGGGACGGAAGGAATTGATACATGGCGGACATACTGGTAGTGGTCGAGCATCAGGAAGGGGCCTTCAGGAAGACGACCCTGTCGACGCTCACGGCGGCGAAGACCCTCTCCGGCCTGGCCGGCGGGGAGGTGGACGCGCTCGTGCTCGGGAAGGGGGTCGGGGCGGTGGCCGACCTCGTGGCCGGGCACGGGGTGCGCAAGGTCCTTCTCGCGGAGAACGCCGACTTCGAGAAATACCTCGCGGTGACCTACGCGCCCGCGGTGGCGCAGCTGGTGAAGGAGAAGGGGTACGGCACGGTGATGGCCCCGGCCTCCACCTTCGGGAAGGATTTCATGCCGCGGCTGTCCGGCCTGCTCGACGCCCCCATGGCGGGCGACATCGTGGGGATGGCCAGGGAGGGGGAGGCCCTTCGGATCCTGCGCCCGATGTACGCGGGAAACGCGATCGCCACGGTGGAGATCGAGGGAAGCCCGGTCCTGCTCACGGTGCGGCAGACGGCGTTCGACCCCGCGCCGGAAAGCGGGGAGAAGGCTCCTGTGGAGGCGGTGACGCTGACGGCCGACCCGGGGGGGAGCGCGTTCGTCGGCCGGGAGGAGACCAAGTCGGGGCGCCCCGAGCTCACCGAGGCCCGGGTGGTCGTCTCCGCGGGGCGGGGGATCAAGTCGAAGGAGAACTACAAGCTGGTCGAGGATCTGGCCGACCAGCTGGGAGCGGCGATCGGGGCCTCCCGGGCGACGGTGGACGCCGGGTGGGCGCCCAACGACTGGCAGGTGGGGCAGACCGGGAAGATCGTGGCCCCGGAGCTCTACATCGCCCTGGGGATCAGCGGGGCGATCCAGCACCTGGCGGGGATGAAGGACTCCAAGGTGATCGTGGCCATCAACAAGGACGAGGAGGCGCCGATCTTCCAGGTCGCCGACTACGGGCTGGTCGCCGACCTGTTCAAGGCCGTTCCCCAGCTGATCACGGAGCTCAAGAAGCTCAAGTCCGCCTGAACCGGGGCCGATAGGTAGGGGAGCGGGCCCCCGCGCGGACCCGGACGGAGCGCCATGCCGGCGCCGTTCCCGGGTCGCGCCGTTATCCTGATTCTGGAGGTGCTACGATGCCCGGCATTGGATCCCCGGACGATCTTCTCTCCCGCATCCGGCGGAAGGAGTTCACGGCGGCCGTCGTCGGCCTGGGGTACGTGGGGCTGCCTCTCGCGGTGGAGTTCGCGGAGGCGGGGATCCCCGTGATCGGGATCGACTCCGACGGGGCCAAGATCCGGGCGATCCGCGCCGGGAAATCCTACATCGGGGATGTTTCTTCGGAATCGCTCCGCGCCGTGGTGGAGGCGGGGCGCCTGAGGGCCACCTCCGACTACTCGGCGCTGGCCGAGGCGGACACCGTGAACATCTGCGTCCCCACCCCCCTGCGCAAGACCAAGGACCCGGACCTTTCCTACGTCGTCAGCGCCGCCGAACAGGTGGCGAAATACCTGCATCCGGGGATGCTGGTCGTGCTGGAGAGCACCACCTACCCCGGGACCACCGACGAGCTTCTGGTGCCGCTGTTCGAGGAGAAGGGGTTCAAGGCCGGCCGCGACATCTTCCTCGCCTTCTCCCCCGAGCGGGTCGATCCCGGCAACCCGATCTACACGACCAAGAACATCCCGAAGGTGGTCGGCGGTGCGACCCCGAGGTGCACGAAGGTGGCCGTCGCCCTTTACCAGGGGGTCCTGGAACGGGTGCACCCCGTGTCCACCGCGACGGTGGCGGAAATGGTGAAGCTGCTGGAGAACACCTTCCGCGCGGTGAACATCGGGCTGGTGAACGAGATCGCCCTCATGTGCGACCGGATGGGGATCGACGTCTGGGAGGTGATCGACGCGGCGAAGTCCAAGCCGTTCGGCTTCATGCCCTTCTACCCGGGCCCCGGGATCGGCGGGCACTGCATTCCGCTCGATCCCTTCTACCTCTCCTGGAAGGCGAAGCAGTACGGCTTCGAGTCCCGCTTCATCGAGCTGGCCGGGGTGATCAACGGGCAGATGCCCCACTACGTCGTCGGCAAGGTCGTCGACGCCCTGAACCGGTTCAAAAAATCGGTCAACGGGGCGAAGATCCTGGTGCTGGGGGTCGCCTACAAGAAGGACATCAGCGACGTCCGGGAATCGCCCGCCCTGGACATCCTGCAGCTGCTCGGCCAGAAGGAGGCGAAGCTCTCCTACTGCGATCCCCACGTGCCGCTGCTCGACGAGCACGGGATCCGGATGAACGCGGAGAAGTTCTCCGCGTCGACGCTGCGGAAGGCCGACTGCGTGGTGGTGGTGACCGACCACAGCGCATTCGACTACAGGATGGTGGCCAGGGAGTCGAAGGTGGTCGTCGACGCCCGCAACGCCCTCAAGGGGAAAAACGGGTCGAAGATCATCAAGCTCTGAGCGGAGGACGGATGGACTACCTGGTGACGGGCGGCGCCGGCTTCATCGGCTCGAACCTGACGGAGGCGCTCCTTTCGGCCGGGCACCGGGTCCGGGTCCTGGACAATTTTCTCACCGGCAAGCGGGAAAACCTGGCCGGCCTCGCGCAGCGGTACGGGGACGCCTTCGAACTGCACGAGGGGGACCTGCGCGACCAGGACACGGTGCGGCGGGCTGCGGAGGGCGTACCCTATGTCCTCCACCAGGGGGCGTTGCCGTCGGTCCCCCGCTCGGTGGCCGACCCGGTCCTCTCCAACGGGATCAACGTCGGGGGGACGGTGAACCTGCTGATCGCCGCCCGCGACGCAGGGGTCCGGCGGGTCGTGTTCGCCGCCTCCTCCTCCGCCTACGGCGACACCCCGGAGCTGCCGAAGCGCGAGTCGATGACCCCCAACCCGAAGAGCCCCTACGCCGCCCAGAAGCTGGCGGGGGAGCACTACATGCGGATCTTCTTCGAGGTGTACGGGCTGGAGACGGTGTCGCTCCGGTACTTCAACGTTTTCGGGCCGCGGCAGGATCCGACGTCGATGTACGCGGCGGTCATTCCGAGGTTCATCACCTCGGTGCTATCCGGGGAGCCCCCCACGGTGTACGGCGACGGCGGCCAGACGCGGGATTTCACCTACATCGACAACGTGGTGCGGGCGAACCTGCTGGCCTGCGAGGCGCCGAAGGCGGCCTGCGGGAAGGTGTTCAACATCGCCTGCGGGGAACGGATTTCGCTGCTTTCGATCCTCGAGATCGTCTACGGGCTGGCCGGGCGCCGGGTGCTCCCCCGGTTCGAGCCGCCCCGCCCGGGCGACGTCCGAGACTCCATGGCCGACATCACCCTGGCGAGGGACCTGCTCGGTTATGCCCCGAAGATTCCATTCCGCGAAGGATTTTCGAGTACCTTCGACTTCTTCCGCAAGATCCAACCGGACCGGGGATGACCGGTTCCGGTCCTCCTCGGACCGCCAATCGAACTAAGAACCGGGACGTTCCTGAGAAGTTCTTCCATCCGACAAAATCCGGTCGGTCATTTCGAGCGAAATGATTGAAGTTCTCATGGAAGCTGGTGCTTTGGCGTGATGATTGAACCGGCTCCGTTCATGCCCAGAGCACCCCGAGTTGATTTTCCGGGCGCGTATCATCATGTATACGGCCGTGGAATCGAAAAACGAGACATTTTCGTGGATGACCAAGACCGTTTTGTATTTCTCGAGCGGTTGGGGGGGAACCTGAAGCGATGGAATCTTTCCTGTTTCGCCTGGGCATTGATGCCGAATCATTTTCATCTGTTGCTCCATAGCCGAGGAGGGGAACTACCGTTTTTTATGCAATGCCTGCTGACCGGTTATTCCATGTATTTCAACAAGCGCTGTATTCGCGCTGGGCATCTTTTCCAGAACCGGTACCAATCCAGGATCATCACCAAAGAATCGTACCTGCGGGCCGCGATTCGGTACGTCCATCTCAATCCTCTTCGCGCCAGGCAGGTTCAAACCTTTCGATATCTGGAGGAATATCCCTGGACGGGGCATAAATATATCCTTGCCGGGGATAGGGCCGGTTGGCAGGATCTCTCCGCCATCCGGGAGTTCTTCCCGGGCGAGGATGATTCCTCATGGATATGTCGATACCGTGCATTCGTCGAGACCGGATCGTACCTTGAAGAGATTCCTCATCGGGAGGATGCGATTGGGGCGTATCCGACCGACACCGTCGCCGAAATGAATGCAGGAACCGCCCGCTTGCATGCTCGATTCCTCAAGATCCTTTCGGTCGTATCGATGCGCTGCGGGGTCCCCGAAGATCGGATTGTGGGAAGGGCAAGGGGGTATGCGGAGGTCGATGCAAGACGACAAGTGCTTCGGGAGTGCAAGGCCAGGATCGATGTGCCCGTAGCGTTGATCTGCCGATGGCTGGAAATCTCGGAGGGTGCGGGGCGGTACCTATTGCGATCAGAGAAACGAGATCTCGATATAAAATATGTCGGGAATATTCTGCGAGATGTCCCTTTTCCCCGTCTCGGGGACCAAAGTTCTTAGGAACGTCCCGGTTCTGAGGTTTTCCGGCAGGCGATCAGGAAGGCAGAGTGGGAGAACATCCACTGGACCGGGCGGACCGACTGCCCCTTGACGTGCCAGGGACGGTGGATCACCTCGAAGACCTCCGGCTCCGTGAATCCGCCCGCCGACTCGACCCGGTCGACCAGCTGCTTGACCTGGATCGTGGAGGGAAGGTAGGAGAGGAGGATCCCCCCCGGCGCGAGCGCCTCCCGCGCGTGGGGAACCGCCTGCCAGGGCTCCGGAAGGTCCAGGACGATCCGGTCCACCCCCGTTTCCTCGATCCCCTGGTAGATGTCGCGCACCTTGATCTCGTGGTTCGGGCATTCGCCCAGGAATTTGCGGACCGTCCCCCCGCCGCTTGCCGCGAAATCCTCCCGGATCTCGTAGGAGACGAGACGCCCCGAGGGGCCGACCGCCTCGAGCAGCTTGATCGCCAGCGCCCCCCATCCGATCCCCGCCTCGATCACGAACGCCCCCGGGAAGATGTCGGCCCACAGGAGGATCGGCCCGATGTCCTTGGGGTAGATGATCTGGGCGTGGCGCTTGAGCGTCATCGCGTACTGGATGAAGGTGGGGCGGAAGACCCGGTACCCGGCGCCCATCGCCGTCCAGACACGGCAGCCGTCCGGCTTCCCGAGGATGTCGTCGTGGTGCAGGTTTCCCTTGTGCGTTCCGAACGCCTTCCCCGCGCAGAGGAGGAGCCGCCGCTCCTCCCCCTTCGGATCGACGAGGATCACCTCTTCCCCTTCCCGAAGCGGTCCCCGGGGGCTCCTTCCCGCCATCATCGCCCTCCCGCTTTCCTCCGCCCGTGGAGGACCTTCTCCCGGAGGCGGCAGTAGGAGCAGGTCTCCGCGAAGGAAGGCGCTCCGCAGGCCACGCAGCTGTCCGGGGCCTCCCCGGACTCCTCCCGTTCGGCATCCCCCGCCTTTTCCTCCGTGCCGTGCCTCCTCCCTTCGCCGTCGAGGAAAGTTCTTAGGAACGTCCCGGTTCTTGGGGGTTTGCTGTTCAGAAAGCCGTGGTAGAAGCGGATGCGGGTCCCCGGCATCTCCTCCTCGAGCAGGGTGAGCGCCTCCTTGTAGACGAGCGAGGTGGCGTCGACGCTCATCGGGCACTCCTCGAGGACGTAGTCGATCCCCTTGAGAAAGCCGTAGGAGGCGGTCTCCCGCTCGCTCACGCGCCACAGCGGCTTGACCTTGCGCACCAGCCCCCCTCCGGTTTCCGGCAGCAGCGGATGCTGCCGCGCCAGGTGCTCTTCCTGCCAGTGGAGAAGGTTCCCGAGCAGGCGGGCCGCCTCGTCGTCGAGGTTATGTCCCGTGGCGACGACGGTGAACCCCCGCTCGGCGGCGATCCGGTTGAAGAAGTAGCGCTTCACCGTCCCGCAGACCGCGCACTCCTCCTTGCGGCTCCTTCCGGCCGCCTCCGGGATCGGGACCCCCTCCCTCCCGAGGTCCACGACGATCGGCTCCTTCCCGCGGGGACCGGCGAACGCCAGCACCTTCTCCCTCGAGCGCTCCGAGTAGCCGGGGATGCCGAGGTCGATGTAGAGACCCTCCGTCTCGTATCCCAGCTCCATCAGGATGTCCCACAGGACGAGGCTGTCCTTGCCGCCGGAGACGCAGACCAGCACCCGGTCCTCCCGGGAGATAAGGGAGAACTTCCGGATCCCCTCCGTGACCTGCCGGCGGAAGAAGACGAAGAAGCATTCCGGGCAGAAGGCGCTGTGGTGGCTCGGCAGCTCCACGGAGGCCTGCGCCTTCCGGCACCGCTTGCACTTCACGCTATCCCCCCGACACCACGGAGAGGATCTCGACCGTCTCCCCGTCCTCGACCCGCTGGTCCCTGGTGAGCAGCCTCTTTCCCTGCGTCACCAGGACCGTCGACGGCCGGACCCCCGCCGCCTCGAGAATGTCCATCACCCGCTTCGGCCCCGGAACCTCGATCTCCCGGTCCTTCTGCGGGATGCGCACCCGGATCACCGCCGATCCCTCCCGTCGAACGAAATCCCGCGCGTTGCGGCGTTGGGCCTATCCTACCAGTTTCCCTGGGAACGCGCTGGATCTCACCCCCCGGGATCGGGTTTCCGGTTGAGCCCCCGTCTTCGCGGGAGTAAGATGTCCCCATTCGATTTTCCAACGCGTAAAGGAGGAAGTGGACGATGCGTCTTCGCAACAGTGCCCTGTCCTTGGCGTTTCTCGCAGTGATGGCTCTCGCGGCCGCCTGTTCCAAGCCCGAGGCCCCGAAGCCGCCGGCCCCCGCGGTATCCGCGACCGCCGAGGGGAAGGCTCTCTTCGAGCAGAAGTGCAGCGTGTGCCACGGGCTCGACCGCGCCACCGCGAGGGCGACGAACAAGGAGGAGTGGGCGGCGATCATCATATCGATGCAGGCGAAGAAGGCGGACTGGATCCCGGAGGCCGACGCGGCGAAGATCCTCGAATACCTCTCCACGGAGCATGGGAAGAAATAGGGGGCCGGAGGCCAAGTAGGGACCGCCGGGTTCCGCCGGGCGTTCGGGAGACCACCGGATCGGTGAACGGGGCGGGCGGCCCGCCGGGTGCGGGCCGCCCGTTTTGCATTCGCGGAAGGGGGGGAAAGAGCCGTGGACATCCTGCAGGCGGTCCTGCCGGTGTTCCTCGTGATCGCGATCGGCGCCGCCGCGCGCAGGTTCCGCTTCATCGGGGAGGGGTTCATCGACACGGCGAACGCGCTGGTCTACTACCTGCTCCTTCCCGCCCTCCTGTTCTACAAGATCGGGACGTCGAACTTCCGGGAGGCCTTCAACGCCCCGCTCGTGCTCGGGGGGTACGCGGCCACCGTCGCGACCTTTCTCCTGGCGACCCTGCTCTCCCGCCGCATCGGGATCACCCCCGCCGAACAGGGAGTCTTCGTCCAGGGGGCGTTCCGGGCG
This sequence comes from Deltaproteobacteria bacterium GWC2_65_14, assembly GCA_001797615.1. NCBI lineage: Bacteria > Deltaproteobacteria > Deltaproteobacteria bacterium GWC2_65_14. The sequence continues at coordinate 8,560 of MGPV01000013.1, read as the reverse complement.
AACCTGGCCTACGTGGGTCTGCCGATCGTCTTCTCGGTGGTGGGGGACGCCGGGCTGCGGAAGGCCGGGATCCTCCTCGGCTTCATGGTCCCCCTGCTCAACGCCCTGGCGGTCGTCGCCCTGATGCTGCCGCACGGGGGAGATGGAGGCCGTAAGGGGAACGCGGTCCGGGTGCTGCGGCAGCTGGCGACCAATCCCCTCATCCTCTCCTCGTTTTCCGGGATCGTCTGGAGCGGGCTCGCCCTTCCGGTTCCGCGGTTGATCGGGAACACGCTGGAGATCCTCTCCTCGGCCACCCTCCCCCTGTCGCTGCTGTGCCTGGGAGGATCCTTCTCCTTCGAGCGGGCGCGGTCGGGGTTCCGCAGCGCCGCCCTGGCCGCCTCGATGAAGATCCTGGTGCTGACCGCGGCGGCGGTCGTCGCCTACCGCTGGCTGGGACTGTCTGGGGAGGATCTCAGGGTCGGCGCGATCATGATGGGGTGTCCCACCGCCGTGGTCACCTACGTGATGGCCTCGCAGCTCAAGGGGGACACCGACCTGGCCGGGAGCATCGTGGTCGTTTCCACCGCCGCCTCCGTGTTCACGATCACCGGCTGGCTGTTCCTCATCCGGGCGATGGGCTGGTAAGCACCGCGATCACCCCGCGGGGCCCGTGGACCCCGATGGTCAGCGTGAGCTCGATGTCGGCGGTCCGGCTGGGGCCGGTGATGCAGGAGATGTTGCGCGGGGGATCGGCGGAAAGGACCTCGAGGCACTCCTCCATCGCCGCATGGAAGATCCCGTGGGAGAGGATCGCCACGTGGATGTCGGTCAGAAGCCCGGGGAGGAGCGTCTTTCCGCCGCGGCTGGTCTGGACGATCGTGCCGGTCTCCGCGATGGCGAACTCGGCGGTCTGGATTCCCGCCGTCACGGGGGGGAGGGGCAGCCGCAATTCGTCCGGAGAGACGATCCGGAACGGCCCGACGATCGCGAGGGTCTCTCCCAGGATGCGTGCCGCGTCGTCCTCCCGTGGGAAGAGCAGGGAGGTGACCCCTTCCGCCCGCAGCGCCTGCGCGAGGGCCGGCAGGACCGCCTCCGGGGAGGCCCCTTCCAGGAACGTTCCTCCTGTCGCCTCGAACCGGCTCCGGAAGAGGGAGATCCTCTCCGGACCCCCGGCAGGCTCGGGGGGAACCCGCGCCGCCGCGCCGTCCGGGGGGCCGGCTCCGCCATGCCTGCGCAATGCCGCGCGGACCCGGGCGAGCAGAACCTCCTTTCGGGTTACCGGTTCCATGGACGGATCCCCCGGGCCTTCTTCCAGAGGCGCCGGAATGGCTGGGGGGCCGGGGCGGGGAAGTCGCGCCGGTCGGTCCAGCCGGAGAAGGGCGGGGGGAGGCGGGTGACCCGGCCTTCCCGGGAGAAGAGCCCGGAGAGGGCCCCGGCCATCCTCTGAAGTGCCTCCAGCACGCCGGCCCGTCCCATCACCCCCGCATAGGCTTTCGCTCCCAGGACCTCCAGCGGGGTCTTCAGCCCCTGCTCCCGCTCGTCCGAGCGAAGCTCCAGCAGCATCTCCGGCAGGGGGATCCCGACCGGGCAGACCTCCTCGCAGGCGCCGCAGAGGGTGCTGGCGTTGGGAAGGGCGGACGCCTCCGGCAGACCCAGCATCAGGGTGCTCAGAACGGAGCCGATCGGCCCGGGGTAGACCCACCCGTAGGCGTGCCCCCCGATGCTCTGGAAGACGGGGCAGGCGTTGATGCAGGCGCCGCACCGGATGCATTTCAGGATGTCCCGGTATTTTCCGGCGAGGATCCCGCTGCGCCCGTTGTCCAGCAGGATGACGTGCAGCTTCGAAGGCCCCTCCGCGTCCCCCGGCCGCTTCGGCCCGGTGAGGACCGAGAGGTAGGAGGAGGTCCGCTGTCCCGTCGCGCTGCGCGCCAGCAGGCGCAGGAAAAGGGGGAGGTCCGTCAGGCGCGGGATGATCTTCTCGATCCCCGCGATGACCAGGTGGACCCGGGGGAGGATCGTCCCCATCCGACCGTTCCCCTCGTTGGTCACCAGGACGACCGAGCCGGTGTCCGCGCAGAGGAAGTTCGCCCCGCTGATCCCCATCTGCGCCGAGAGGAACTTCTCCCGCAGCCGCCTCCGGGCGATGCGGGTCAGCTCGGGGATCTCCTCCGTGTAGGGCTCCCCGAGCGCCTTCTCGAAGAGCGCCGACACCTGTTCCCGCGTCTTGTGGATCGCGGGGGCGATGATGTGCGAGGGGGGCTCGCCGGCGAGCTGGATGATGTACTCCCCGAGATCGGTCTCCACCACCTCGACGCCCGCCTCCTCCAGAGCGCCGTTCAGGCCGATCTCCTCGGCGGCCATCGACTTCGATTTGACCGCGAGGGTCACCCCCTCCTCCCGGGCGATGCCGGCGGCGATCCTCCGGGCCTGCGCCGCGTCCGAGGCGACGTGGACGGAGGTCCCCCGCCGCTCGGCCTCGGCCAGGAACCGTTCGAGATGCCGGTCGAGATGTTCGAGCGCCTCCGACTTGACTTGGGAGGCCTCCCGGCGCGCCGCCTCGAATCCGGGGAACTGGGCGATCGCGGCCGCCCGGTTCTCCACGAACCTCTCCGTCGCCCTTCCCAGCGCGGTCTGGAGCGGACGGTCGGAGAGGGCCTTCTCCGCGTTCCGGTGGAAGGAGCGGGTGCGCGGCTCCATCACCGCGCTCCCTCGAGGGATCCGGCGAGGATCTCGGCGATATGGACCGCCCGGACCGGGTACCCGGTCCGCGAGATCGCCCCGCCGATGTTCATCAGGCATCCGGTGTCTCCGGAGGTCACGAAGGCCGCGCCGGTCTCGAGGATCCTCTCGATCTTCCGGTCGACCATCCGGCAGGAGATCCCGGGATACTTCATGGCGAAGACGCCGCCGAACCCGCAGCAGCGTTCGCTTTCCTTCATCTCGACGAACTCCACGCCGGGAATGGCGCGCAGCAGCTTCCGGGGCGCCTCCGAAACCCCGAGCCCCCGGCGGAGGTGGCAGGAGTCGTGATAGGTCACCTTGCCCCGGAAGGACGACCGGGGTTCGGTCACCCCGAGGATCTCGACGAGGAACTGGGTCAGCTCGAAGACCCGCTCGCCCAGGGCGCGGGACCGGGAAAGCATCCCCGGCTCGTCGCGGAAGAGGACCGGGTACTCGTTCTTCACCATCGCGGCGCAGGATCCCGAGGGGGTCACGATAGGATCCTCGCCTTCGAAGACGGAGAGAAAGCGGGCCGCCATTTTCCGCGCTTCCCGCCGGTTCCCCGAGTTGAAGGGCGGCTGGCCGCAGCAGGTCTGGGAGAGGGGAACGCGGACCTCCACCCCGAACCGCTCGAGGACGGCGACCGTGGCGAAGCAGACGTTCGGGAAGAACGTGTCGGCAAGACAGGTCGAGAACAGGGAAACGCGCATCGGGAGCTTCGGGGCCATCCATGAAGTATATCCAACGGGAATCCGATCCGCCTCGCAAATTCCGCGATGGAGCGCGGTTCCCCCGGTTTCCGGGAATCCGGAGCGAAGCAGGGTTCTTCCCGCCTTGTATTCTTCTCGCCTTGTAATTGACGCGGAATCTCGCCGGGATTACGATGATGTCCGGCCGGGCGGTGCATGATGACCGGCAACAACGGAGTGACAGGGCATGTCCTTCATCCGGCGGGCCAAGCTTCTCCTTTTCGGTGCTCCCCGAAACCTCTTCGATCCCAAGGTCTTCCACCAGATTTCCCTCATCGCCTTCTTCGCCTGGGTGGGGCTGGGCGCGGACGGGATCTCCTCCTCCGCCTACGGTCCGGAGGAGGCGTACCTCGCCCTGGGGAACCACACGGTGCTGGCCCTCTTCGTGGCCCTGGCCACGGTCGTCACCGTGTTCGTCATCTCGGGGAGCTACTCGCAGATCATCGAGGCGTTCCCATCCGGCGGGGGCGGGTACATCGTCGCCTCCAAGCTCCTGGGGGAGCGGGTCGGGGTCGCTTCGGGGTCGGCGCTCGTGATCGACTACGTCCTGACCGTCACCATCTCCGTGGCAGCGGGGGTGAACGCCGTCTTCAGCCTCCTCCCGCCGGGGTGGGGGGAGCACAAGTTCCTCACCACCGGTTCGGTCATCCTGCTCCTCGTCTGGCTGAACCTCCGGGGCGTGAAGGAATCGGTCACGGCCCTCACGCCGATCTTCGTGGCGTTCCTCCTTTCCCACGTGCCGCTCGTCCTGTACGGCGTCCTTCGCCACGTGTCCGACATCCCCCTGCTTACCGCCCGGGTGTCGGAGGACCTGTCCGCCTCCGCGTCGCAGATGGGCTGGCTCGGCGTGGCCGCCCTCCTGTTGCGCGCCTACTCCATGGGGGCGGGAACCTATACGGGGATCGAGGCCATCAGCAACTCCATGCAGACCTTGCGGGAGCCCCGGGTCCGGACGGGGAGGAGGGCGATGCTCTACATGGCCGTCTCGCTCTCCTTCATCGCGGGCGGGATCCTCCTGGGATACGTGCTGAACGGCGTCCGCCCCGTGGAGGGAAAGACGCTCAACGCCGTCCTGTTCGAGGGGCTGGTCCGTGATCTGGGCGGGGAAGGGACCGGCCGGATGGTCCTCGCCCTCGTGATGGGGACGGAGGCGGTCCTGCTATTCGTCGCGGCCCAGACGGGGTTCCTGGGCGGACCCCAGGTTCTCGCGAACATGGCGGTCGACTCCTACATGCCCCGCCGGTTCGCGTACCTCTCGGACCGGCTGGTCACGAAGTACGGGGTGGTTTTCATGGGGGGGATGGCCTTTCTGATGCTCTTCATCACCGGGGGCTCGGTGCAGTACCTGGTCATCATGTACTCGATCAACGTGTTTTTGACCTTCACCCTCTCCCAGTTCGGAATGTGCGTCCACTGGCGGAGGAGCCGGGGGGAGGAGCGCCGGTGGCGGGGCCGCCTCGCGCTGAACGGCGTGGGGTTCCTGCTGACCGCGTCGATCCTGTGCGTGACCGTATGGATCAAGTTCCCGGAGGGGGGATGGGTGACCCTCCTCATCACCGGGTCGTTCGCCGGCCTCTCCTTCCTGGTGCGGCGCCACTACCGGCAGTCCCAGGAGTATGTACGGCGTCTGGACGCCCTGCTGACCCAACTCCCCGCCCCGACGGAGTCCCGGACGGACGTCGCGGCGCGGAGGGACGCCCCGACGGCCGCGATCCTGGTTTCCGGGTACAACGGGATGGGGATGCACGTCTTCTTCTCGGTGGTCCGTTCCTTCCCCGGGATGTTCCGGAACTTCGTCTTCCTCTCCGCGGGGGTCGTCGATTCCAGCCGGTTCAAGGGGGCCGCCGAGGTGGCGAACCTGGGCGAGGACCTCGCGGCCCAGCTGGGGCAGTACGTCTCCTTTGTCCGGGCCAGCGGGTATTACGCGGAGGTGCGCCAGGAAGTGGGCACCGACGCCATCGAGATCATCGACCGTCTCGCCGCCGCCCTGGTGAGGGACTTCCCGAACACGACCTTCTTCGCCGGCAAGCTCGTCTTCCGGGAGGGGACCTTCCTGTCCCGGTTTCTCCACAACCAGACCGCGTTTCTCGCCCAGCGGAAGCTCGTGTACCACGGGATCCCGATGTTCGTTCTGCCCATCCGGGCGATGTAGGGGGGCGGTTCGCTACAAAGCTTCGCGTCCCCGCTCGCCCGTGCGGATCCGGACGACCTCCTCCACGTCGTAGACGAAGATCTTCCCGTCGCCGATCTTCCCGGTCCGGGCCGCGGTGAGGATCCGCTCCACGACGGCGGCGACCGAGTCGGCCGGAACCGCCGCCTCGATCTTGATCTTCGGGACGAATTCGACCATGTATTCCGCCCCGCGATAGATCTCCGTGTGTCCCTTCTGGCGGCCGAACCCCTTCACCTCGACCACCGTCATCCCGCTGATCCCCAGCTCCTGCAGGGCGCTTTTCACCTCGTCGAGCTTGAACGGCTTGATGATCGCCTCGATCTTCTTCATGTCGGGTTACCTCTTCTCGATCAGCTGGAAGTTCGGGTACGCGGCGTTTCCGTGCTCGTGGTAGTCCAGACCTTCCATTTCCTCCTCCTCGCTCACGCGGATGCCGTTGCAGAGGATTTTCGTCACGAACCAGAAAGCCAGGGAGAGGGCGAAGACCGCCGCCCCGACCAACGCGACGCCCAGGAGCTGGGGCCCGAGCTGGCCCATGCCGCCGCCCAGGAACAGCCCCTTCTTGGCTGCCGCCGCGGCCGGGCAGACGGCGGGGTCGGCGAAGAGGCCCAGGGCGATGGTCCCGAACACCCCGTTGGCCAGGTGAACCGCGGTGGCGCCCACCGGGTCGTCGATCCGGATCCGGTCGAAGAAAAAGACCGCCAGGACGACCAGGATGCCGGCGATGAGGCCGATGAGGAGAGAACTGGGGACGCTCACGAAGGCGCATGGGGCGGTGATCGCCACCAGGCCCGCAAGGCAGCCGTTCAGGGCCATCCCGAGGTCGGGCTTGCCCAGGAGCACCCAGGCCGTGATCATGGAGGAGAGGGTCGCGGCCGCGGCGGCCGTGTTGGTCGTGGTGGCCACGTGGGCGATGGAGGCCCAGTCCGCGGCCATGGTGGAGCCGGGGTTGAACCCGAACCATCCGAACCAGAGCACGAACACGCCGATGGCGGCCGAGGTCATGCTGTGGCCGGGGAAAGCGTTCACCTTGCCGCCCGGACCGTACTTGCCGATCCGCGGTCCGAGCATGATGATGCCGGCCAGCGCCGCCCAGCCGCCGATGGAGTGGACGACGGTGGAGCCGGCGAAGTCGAGGAACCCCTTGCTCGCGAGCCAGCCGCCGCCCCAGATCAGATGCCCGCCGATGGGGTAGACGATCCCCACCATGAAGAAGGTGAAGATGACGAACGCCTGGAACTTGATCCGCTCGGCCACCGCTCCCGACACGATCGTGGCCGCGGTTCCTGCGAAGACGAGCTGGAAGAAGAACTTGGCCCACAGCGGCACGCCCGTCCAGTTGAGGGCGCTGTACACGCCCTGGTAGGCATCTCCCATGGCCGGGCTGTTGTCGGCCCCCGTGGCGAAGAAGAGGCCTTTGAGGCCGAAGAACGCGGTTCCGTCCCCGAACATGAGCCCGAAGCCCAGCGCCAGGAACGCGAGGGAGGAGACCGCGAACACCACGAAGTTCTTGAAGAGGATGTTGACGCAGTTCTTGGCCCGGCAGAAGCCCGACTCCACCAGCCCGAAGCCGAGGTTCATGAAGAAGACCAGGAAGGCGGTGACCATCACCCAGACGGTGTCCATGGCGATCTTCTGGTTGGCGATCGCGTCGGCCATCTCCTGGGTGAAGGCGGGCGCCGATGCGGCCTTTTGGACCGCAGGGGCCGGGGCCTCCTCGGCGGATCCGACGGCGGCGGCGCCGGAGAGAAAGAGGGTGGCGAGGAATACCAGAATCAGGGGCCATTTCCCAATCGTGGATCGGGTCATCGGTTCGCTCCTTTCCTGCCCGCCGGCTAGAAATTGATGTCGAGTTGTACGGTGAAGGTGTTCTCCCCGCCCGTCGTCTTCTCGTTGTAGATGTCGTACCCGAAGATGACGCTCACGTTCTCGGCGAACGCGTAGGAGACGCCGAAGCTCAGGGCGCCGATCGCGGAGTCGGTCCCCTGGTAATCCACCGCGGCCCAGAGCTTGTCGGAAATCTCGGAAAGGGTGCGGTCCCA
>MGPV01000013.1:0-864 GCA_001797615.1 Deltaproteobacteria bacterium GWC2_65_14 | reverse complement strand
GTTTCCCGCGAAGTACCCCACGGAGAGGCGGCCGATGACAGGAAAGGTCCTGGCCAGCAGGCCGTAGACGATGTTCTGGTCGGTCACGTCGTTTTTCGTCCCGAAGTTGTACCCGCCCACGGCGATCGCCGGGGAGTGCTTGAAGAGTGCGTCCTCGGGAGTTCCTACCTTGGCGTTGAAATAGAGGGGGTAATCGTCCAGATCTCCCCCCAGATGGATCAGGTCGAACCCGACTTCCGCCTGGATCTTCTCGAACGGGAGGACGCCGCCGGTGAGGCCGAGCACCACGGCCGGGGCTACCTTCTCCCCCGCGTCGTTGCTTCTGGTGCGTACGTACGTGTCGAACCCGAAGTGGAGCGTCTTGAACTTCTGGATGTCCGTGGACGGGATCCAGATCTGGGTGGAGGGCGTCGCGCCCGCGATCCCCGCGGACAACACGGTTAGGACGGCGCAGACGATGGCGATGCCGGTTACGCGGTGGAACAGCCTGTCGGATCTCATGGGTCCCTCCTGAAGAAAGGAAATGGTTGTCGGGGGAGGGAAGAGCAGGAGCCGTGCCGCCCGAGGTCGGGGGATGCGGGGAGTTCCATAACCGGCAAGGCCGCAAGGGGAAACCGGGATCCGCGGGCCGCGGGAGGGGAGGAGAGCCGGTCCCGGAGGTGCCTACGTTATTGTCGCATTATCGACGGGATTGGCTGCTTGTGTTGCCTGCGCCGCTCGCCGGAATTTGCACCCTGTTGTGGGGACACTCCTCTCCCGCCACCCGGAATTGAACCAGGAATGTCCCCGCCGCCTCGTGGACCCCACCCCCGCATCGCTGCGGGTCCCCGACTGCCGGCGAAGCCAGCCGAAGGAGGGGGGATG
>MGPV01000012.1:56331-59551 GCA_001797615.1 Deltaproteobacteria bacterium GWC2_65_14 | reverse complement strand
GGTCTCCCTTGTCTCGCGACGAAACCCTTCCGGGGACCGGCCCCCTGCAGCGGCGCTCGAATGCCAAGGTATTTGCGAGACGGTGCACTGGGTGCCTACCGGGAGCCGTTCCGTACCCGGATGAGATGGCGGGACGTACCTGCGAAACACGGGGGAATCTTCACGACGGATCCGTTTATCCGGCGGAGTCGGCCAGGTCGGTTTCGGGGAGGAATTCGGCGCGTTCCAGTGCAGACTGCGATCCGAGGTAGATGATGTCTCCCGGATCCCGGGAAAAAATCCTCTGGGCCAGCTTTGCGAGCGCGACCCGGTTCATGCTCCTTTGGCTTTTCCGTAACTCGAGGATCGAGCCCACACGCACGACAGTGCCATCGGCCGGAGAGACGCAATACACCGGAAAACCACGCATGGGTAGGCAATCTGCAAAGAACACGCCTTGTTCTTCGATTCAGATATACCGTACGCTTTTCAGTTAATTAGGTTGAAAGAACATACACCCTGTCCCGGAATCCTGTGAAAAAAAATTCCCACAATGGGAAACACTTGCAACCGAAAGGCTGAATCTCACTCATGGCTTCCCGGATCACCGGCGAAGAAACGAGGATTTTCCCTCGAGATCCTTCCACGCATCCCTTTCCCTTCTGCCGTCCCGGATCGAAAGGAAGGCGGACACGATCATCGCCAGCATCACGAAGAAACCGATACCGAAGAACGCCCAGAACAGGACATCCAGCATGGCTACCTCCTTTCCTTTCAGAAAGGACTGGAATGTTCTTCCGTGCGTTGCCGAAGACCAGAGGTTCCTGCCTGGAGTATTTTCAGTATACCTTCCCCGCCCGGGTTTCGTCAAAGTGAATGAGTGGGCGGAATATGGTATTCTTCCTGAATCCGGTACATCGTTTTGGAATCCTACCTGTACCTTTCGCCGGATTGCCGAAAGCGGGTCCGGTCCTCACCCAAAGGAGGTTAAATGTCCGGATCCAGCAGGATGCAGGAACTCTGGCCCCTCTCCGAACCGCCGATCCTGGGAACCCCACTTCCCCCCGGAATGCACGCCCTGGTCATCCACCGGGACAGGTATGGACCTCCCTCCGAGGCGCTCCGGTTCGAGCAGGTTCCCCTGGCCCGGCTTCGTCCCCCCGACGCGGGAAAGGTTCTCGTGGCGATCCTGGCCACCGGTCCCAACTTCAACACGAACTTCGCCTCCCTGGGTCTCCCGGTGCCGGTCTTCGGCCGGGGGGACAGCGCGACCTGGCACATCCCGGGGAGCGACGCCCTCGGAATCGTGGTGGACGCCGGCCCGGCGGTAACCCGGGTGAAGGTGGGACAGGCGGTGATCCTCGACTCCTGGACGGGACGGAATATCCGGGGGTACGAGACCCACGACGGGTTCAATGCCCAGTTCGCCACGGTCGACGAGGAGCGGGCGTTCCCGGTCCCGCCCTCCCTGCGCGCGCAGACGCCGGAACAGCTCGCCGCCATGCTGCTCACCTACGGGACGGCGTACCGGGCCATCGCGGAACGGCTCCAGGTCGCCCCGGGGGAATCGGTGCTCGTCATGGGTGGGGGCAAGGGGACCAGCTTCGCCGGGATCCAGATCGCCAAGGCGCTCGGCGCGAAGGTGATCCTCGTGGGTTCCAACCCGGAGCTGGCGAACTCCCTCATCGGGCGGGGGATGGCGGACGCCTTCGTGAACCGCCGCTCGATCCCAAGGGAAGCATACGGCGGGATCCCGTCCGGCATGGGCGAACAGGAATGGATGAAGCGAACGGAGCCGTTCCGCGACGCGGTGTTCGAGGCGAACGGAGGCCGGCCGGTCGACCACGTGTTCGAGCACACCGGAGGAGACAATTTTCCGCTGCTCGTCTCCGCCCTCGCCCCGGGCGGCGCCCTCGCCTTCTTCGGGGCCACCGGCCTGGCGCTCAAGGGGGAATACCGGCTGACCTTCTTCCATGCGGGCCGCCGGTTCGTCATGGATGCCCGATGGGTCTGGATGCGGCAGAAGCAGATCCTCTTCCGGCGGGCGGCGCCCGAGGCGATCCTGTCGGAGATCGGCCTCCTCCCGGGCCGCCGCGGACTGATCTGGGGTGCGGACGCCTACTCCCGGGGATTCGCCCGGGCCGCGCTCTCGCGGAGCGCGGAGCTGGCCGTGGTCGCCTCCCGTACGAAGGAGAAGCGGGGACTCGCCGCGCTCGAGCGGATGGGAATTCCCTCCTCCCGGGTGATCGACCGGGATCTTCTCTCCCTCCCGGAGGAGATGCCCGACCCGCTCACGGTCGACGGGCGCCCGAACCCGGAGTATGCCACGGGGTTCATGAAGCATGCCCAGGCGCTGGGGAAGGCCTGTTGGGGGATCTTCGGACCGAGGAAAAGCCCGGACTTCATCGTCGAGCGGACCGACCGGTCCACCCTCCATTTCAGCACCTTCATCCTGCGCGATTACGACGAACGGGACGCGATGCCCTGCGGGATCATCGTGGCGCGGGGGCCGTCGAATCTCTCCGTCCTGGGCTCCCACATGTACCGGGCGGACCAGGCGGAAGAGGTTCTCCGCCTCCTCTCCGAAGGGAAGATCGTCATGGAGCAGGAGGACCTGGAGATCGGCACCCTGCCCGGACTCCCCGGGATCCAGCAGAAGATGCTGGACGGCACGATGAGCAAGCCCAAGGGAGTGGCGCTGGTCCAGGCCGACCGCCCGGGGCGGTCGATCCGGGAGTACGAGGAGATCTTCCGGGGGGAGAAGCTGCGGGGAGCCGATCCCTCCGCGGAGCGCTTTCTCGACATCCGCCTGGCGGGGGATGTGGGAATCGTCACCCTCACGCGGCCGGAAGCGCTGAACGCCCTCAACGCGCAGCTGCTCGCGCAGCTTGCCGCCGTCGTCCGCGAAGCCGGCTCGCTGGGGACTCTGGAAGGGAGACCGGTCCGCTCCCTGGTGCTGTGCGGCGCGGGAAGGGCGTTCGTGGCCGGTGCGGACGTCCGGGAGTTTTCCGGGAAACCCGCGGAGGAGATTGCGCGCATCGCCTCGCAGAACATCGCCCTGTTCACCGAGCTCGAGAATCTCCCGATCCCCGTGGTCGCCGTCGTCGACGGGTTCGCGCTCGGCGGCGGAAACGAGCTGGCGATGAGCGCCCACTATCGGATCGTGACGGAGAACGCCCTCCTGGGGCAGCCGGAGGTCAAGCTGGGGATCATCCCCGGATACGGCGGGATGCAGCGTCTT
>MGPV01000012.1:0-56323 GCA_001797615.1 Deltaproteobacteria bacterium GWC2_65_14 | reverse complement strand
CGAGCCGGTGGACGGCTACGCGGCCGTCGAGGCCGGCCTGGCGGACGAGTTTTCCTCCTCCGCCACCGCGCTTTCGACCGCCGTCCGCCGAGCCCGCGAGTTCGCCTCCGGGGAACGGGCGAGGTCCCCGAAGCACTGGGACGGAATCGCGGGGACACAGTCCGCGGAGCTCTCCGCGGTCCTGGCCCGCCCGGAAGTCCGGGAAATCCTGGCCTGCGCCGCGCCGGACAAGGAACGTGCGGCGGATCTTCGGACCGCGCGGATGGCGGCCGCCCGGGAGGCGCTGCTTGCGATGCGCCACGGATACGAGCACGGGTTCGCCTCCGGCCTCGAGAACGACGCCCGGATCTTCGGGAAGGTGACGGCGTCTCCCGGAGGACAGGAATGGGTCGGACGCTTTTTGAAAAAGGACCCCCTCCAGTCCTCGTTCCTCGAGCTGCTGCCGGCCGGGGAGAGATAGCATGGAAGAACCGGCCGGACCGATCGCGAAAAAAGCCCCGGGGGACCGTTCGATCTCCTTCGAGGAGATCCGGCGGATCGCCTCCCTCATCCGGGAAAAAGGTAACGAGGGGAGGATTGCCGATCTTCCCGCCTCCACGCTCGACCGGATTCTGTCGATCCTGAAGAAGCGTCCCGTTTCCCCCATCCTCCGGGAGATCGATCCGGCCGCCGCGAAAGAGATCCGGACGCGCATCCTCCGAACCCTGGAAAGCGGGGAGGTCGGCGTCCGGGTCGTGGACCTTGGGGAGGATACCGGCTTCCCCAGGGAGAACGCCCGCCCGGCCTGCGAGGTGCTCCTCGTGGAGCGGGACGGGGAGCTTCTCTGGGAGGGGAAAAAGGGGCTGCTCTCCCTGGGAGGGGCGAAGGTCCGGATCTTCCTCCCCCGGGCGTTTGTCGCAAAGGCGGAAACGCGGCCGCACCTGCTCCTGCAGGCCGTGCTCCATCCCCTCCTCGAATGGGTCCTGGGGCTGCCCCACATGGTCGCCGTTCTCTGCGAGTCGGGCTACAACGCCTCCCCACCGGGTCCGGACGGGACCGAGGTGAGCGACCTGAACCGCTTCATCGCGGAGGAGGCGGGCCGGGACCGCGACGAGGCCTATTTCGACCGGATCCTCGGCACCTCCTACGAGCCTGACGAATTCCGCATGGAGGAGCTCGAGGCGCGGTTCGGCGCAGACCAGGCCCGGAAGACGCGCGTGGTGGATCTGGCCCGGAGCATGGGGTCCCGCTACCGGAACCTGGTGGAGGAAGTGCGCGCATCGGTGCGGGAGGAGGAGGCCCGCGATCGCATCGCGTCTGCGCGAAGATCGCTCGAAGAGGGGGATTCCGAGCGCGCCCTGACCTACCTGCGCAAGGTGGAGAAGGATTCCGGGGCTCCGGAATCGGTCCGGAAGGAAGCGGAGCTCCTCACGGGAGTCGCGATACGGTCCTACGCGCTGGGAGCCGACCCGGCCTACGAGGGGCTTCGCCTGGAATCCGGGGCCGTAAAGGCCGAGGGGTGGGCGGGCAGGAAGGCGAAGGAGCTGGCGGGGCTGCTGAACGGATCGATCGAACTCTTCCGGAAGATCCGGAAGAAGGCGGACCTCCCCGCTCCGGCAGAAGGGGGTCCCGATCCCCTCGGCGAGACCGGGGGCGCCCGGATCCTCCATGTCCTCCCCGACCTCGAGCGGCCCTCCGCAAAGTTCATCGACGGGCACGACCGGGTCCACTGGGTGTTCGAGCGCTCCTTCGTGGAGGCGCTCCTGAAGGGGAGCGCCGAGGGGTCCGCTCCGCTGGGGATTCCGGCCATCCTGGCCTGCCGGTTCGTCCGCGACGGAGCCTTTCCGGACGAGAAGCTGAAGCTCGACCGGCAGTTCGCGGTGGCGGTGAAGGGGGCGATCGAAGGGTACCGGTTCTACCAGGCGCTGCCGGACGAGGCCCGTGCGGAGATGGCCGCCTTCTACGAATCGGCCGGAACGGGCGATCCCCTCTACCTTCTCTTCCTCTCCCTCGGGGAGGAAACGAACCCGGCGCGGGCGAGCCACCTCATCCGGAAGGAGGTGGCGAGGACCCACTCCTTCAACCACGTCCGGTACCCGGACACCTCGCTCGCCGGAAAGGTGGTGGTCATCACCGGCGGCGGCACCGGGATGGGGCGGGCACTCGCGCTGGAGGCGGCGGTCCGCGGGGGAAACGTGGTGATCACCGGGAGGCGACACACCCCGCTCGAGGAAACGAAGACCGACATGGACGACCTGATCCGCCACCTGGGCCTCACGAACCAGACGCTCATCGTGCAGGGGGACGTCGGGGATCCGAAATATGTCGGCGAGATGTTCGAGCAGATCGGGCGCGCCTTCGGCCGGATCGACATCCTCTACAACAACGCGGGAGTGTCGGGGCCGGTGGAGTTCGGATCGGCCTACCGGGAATCCCACTTCGATCTCTACCGGGAAGCGGTGGCGATCCACCTGACCGGATCCTGGCTCGCCAGCCTCGAGGCGGCGCGGATGATGGAGAACCAGAAGGACGGCGGGGTCATCGTCATGGTGGGAACCTTCTACAGCGAAAGCATCCACCGGCACGTGCTCCACGCCTATCCCGGCCGCCTCCCCTACACCTCCGCCCAGTCCGCGAAGCTGGCGCTGGGGGACTACCTCGCCTGGATGCTGGCGGAAAAACAGATCACCGTCTTCTCCCTGAATCCGGCCGCGGTCTCCACGGAGCGGATCGAACGGGGGTCCGGCGTCTTCGACAAGGGCTCGAAGGCCAGGGCGAGGATCGGGAGGGAGGTGTCCCCCGAGTCGCTGGAGCGGGACACCCTCGACAGGACGGTGACCCGGGAGTTCGTGCTCCCGCGGGACTTCGCCCGCGTCGCCCTCGACATGGGAAGGGTCGAGTTCCGCCGCACGGAAGGGGGACACCGCTTTCCCATGGGCGGGGTCACCTACGAACAGCCTCCCGGCGTGATTCCCTCCCCCGCTCTTCTCTCCCGCTACCCGGACATGGTCGGGAAGGTCGCCCTGGCCACGCTGCACAGCCCGCAAGGGTACGACATCACCCTGTTCTCGGCGACCGTCCAGGCGCTGGCCCGGGCCGGAGCGAACGTCGTGCTGGCCGGAAGCCGCACGGACGACATGGAGGCGCTGGCCATGAAGATCAACGCCGGCGGCGGCGAGGGGATGGCGACCGTGTTTCCCGCGCAGCTGGGAAACCTCGCGGAGGTCCAGGAGCTCTTCGACGGCCTCCCGCGACTGGACCTGCTGCTCCACTTCACCGGCAGCGCGGACTGGAAGCGTCCGCTGACCACGATCCCCTTCGAGGAGTGGACGGCTGCGGTCGACCGGTTCGGATACGTTCCCCGGCTCCTTTGCTGGCAGGCCGAGCGGAAAATGGACCGGGGCGGCGTCGACGGGAGCATCGTCCTGGTCGGCCCCGACCTCTCCGGCGTTCCCTCGATCCGGGAGCGCAACCTGGTCCAGGTGTTCCAGTCGATGCTGCGCCCGGCGGTGGCCACCGAGGCGATGGAGCGCGCCCTCATGCGGAAGGCGCAGGCCGACGGGACCGCCCCTTCCCGGGTGAGCGCGGTGAACATCGGATTGATCCTTCCCGGAAGGACCGACGGCCGGAACCGCCAGCCGGACCCGGAACGGACCGCCGCATCGGTCCTCTGGCTGCTCGAGGAGGGAAAGAACGTGTCGGGGGTCACCCTCCTTCCCGACGAGGTGAACGCCATCGCACGTCTTCCGGCCGAGCCGGCGGAGGCGCCGGGCTCGATGGCCGGGAAGGTCGTGGTCGTCACCGGGGGGATCCGGAACCTCGGCAAGGAGATCTCTCTCCGCTTCGCCGCGGAACGGGCGACCGTCGTCATTGCCAGCCGGCGCCCCACCGCCGCCGGGCTCTCCGGAGAGGAGGCCGCCCGGGCGAAAGCGGACCTGGAGGCGGGTGACGCGGTACTGTCCGCGATCCGGCGCCTGGGCGCCCGCTCCATCTGGGTCGACGCGGACGTCTCCCGACCCGCCAGGGTCCGCGCCCTGATCGAGGAGACCCGCAACCGCTTCGGCCGGATCGACGCCTTCGTGAACAACGCCGGCGCGGGGGGGGAGTTTTCCCTCATCGGGGACGTCCTGCGGGAGCACCGGAAGAGCTGGGAGCAGGTCCTGCGCGCGAACTTTCTCGGTCCCTGGACGGCCATTTCCCTGCTTCGGGAAATCCTCCGGAAGCAGACCGGGGGAGGCGCGATCGTGAACGTGTCGACCCATTACGCCGACCACCCCTACATCTTCCGGACCATCTACACGGTGTCGAAAATCCTGCTGAAGTCGCTCTCCTTCTGCCTCCGGAAAGGACTTGCGGCAGACGGGATCCGGATCGTGGATGTCGCGCCGAGCCTGATCGCCGGACCCCGGATGGACTGGGTGATGCGGAACTACGCCGTCCAGTTCGCCGCGCAGTTCGGACGGATCCGGGAGATGGGGGCGGCGGAGCGGAAGAAGATCGAGGAGCTGTTCATCGAATCGTTCGACCGGTCCTCTCCCGCGTCCCGGCGGGAGAAGGCGGCGGCGGCGTTCCTCTCCGCCGTCGCGGAAAGCCGGATGCCGAAGGCGGTCCGCTCCGAGATGGAATCCTGGTACGGCCGTGCGAAGGAATGGTTCCGTTCCACCGTTCCGGCCGCTCCTCCCACGAACGAGCAGGTGGCCGACGCGGTGCTTTTCGGGGCCAAGAATGCCTCCTTTCTGGAGGACCCCTTCCTCGGGGTGACCTCCCTTCCCGCCTTTTCCTCGTTCCCTCCATCCGCGGCGGCCAGGAAGGGGCCGCTGGCGGGCGCCTCCTTTCTCGTGCTCTCCATCGGTCCGGTGCAGAGGAACGGCGCCGCGACCGGATGCGCGCAGGCGCTGCTGCGCGAGGGAGCCGGGGTGACGACGATCGTCGAATCGGCCGGCGAGCCGGGAAAGGTCGAGATCGGGAGAACCTCCCCCGACCCGGGGGGAGCGCGGCGGAAAGGCGGTTCCGAGCCGATTTCACGGGAAATGGATCTCTCCGACCCGCGGGTCCTCGAGCCCTGGCTGGATCCCTCGCTCCTGGGCGGCCCGCCCCACTCCGGGGCGGTCCTCTTCGCGGGCCGGTCGTCCGCCGAACCCTCCCTCCTCCGGTTCGACGCGGAGGACAGGGAGCGGTTTTTGTCGCACCTCGGGAAAATTCTGTCCGCGTTCACGGAGGCGATGCGCTCGATCCAGGAAGACGGAAGCCTCGTCGTGACCGCCCCTTCCCCCCGGACGGAAGAGGGACAGGCGATCCGGGCCGCCCTCCGCCAGATGGTCCGGACCGCCCTCGCGGAGCAGCATTTCCTGGTCGGGGGAAAACGGGTGCGAATCAGCCTGATCCCCGAACCGGAGGAGCGGGGAGAAAAGGAGTTCCTCCGGAAGGTCCTGGAGATCCTCTCCGGCCAGGCCCCTCCGGTAGTCGAGCCGGTTCCGGTCGGTCCGACCCGGCCCTGACCCGGGGACGGGAGAGCATCCTCCCGTTCCCGGAGAGTCATCCCCTCCCGGAGCCCTCCTGCGGCGCCTCTCCGAGGTAGGCCGAGCGCACTTTCGGGTTCCGCATGAGGTCGGCGGCATCCCCCGCCAGAGCGATCGATCCGTTCTCCAGCACGTAGGCCCGGGACGCGATCGACAGGGCCATGTAGGCGTTCTGCTCCACGAGCAGGATGGTCGTCCCCGCCCGGTGGATCTCCCCGATCAGCCGGAAGATCTCCCGGACCAGCAGCGGCGCGAGTCCCATCGACGGCTCGTCGAGCAGCAGGAGCCTCGAGGAAGCCACCAGCGCCCTTCCGATGGCCAGCATCTGCTGCTCTCCCCCGGAAAGGGTCCCCGCCGGCTGGCGGATCCGTTCCTTCAGACGCGGGAACAGCGACACCACCCAGGCGATCCCCTCTTCGATCTCCCGTTCGGAGCGCCGGATGTATCCCCCCATTTCGAGATTCTCGCGCACCGTCATGTTCGCGAAGATCCCCCTCCCCTCCGGCACCAGGGAGATCCCCATCCGGGCGATCCGGTGCTGGGGGACTCCGCGCAGTCGCTTTCCTTCGAAGACGATGGATCCCGACCGGGGGGAGAGGATCCCGGCAAGCGCTTTCAGCGTCGTGCTCTTCCCCGCGCCGTTCGCCCCGACGAGCGAGACGATCTCCCCCCGGCGCACGGTGAAGGAGACCCCGCGCAGCGCCTGGATGTTCCCGTAGAAGACCTCGATCGATTCGACGGAGAGCATCGCCCCGGCTCCTACCCTTCCGCCCCGTTGGCGGGTATTGATTCCCCGAGGTACGCTTCGATCACGGCCGGGTTTTTCCGGATCTCCCCGGGGCTCCCCCGGGCGATCAGCTGGCCGAAGTCCATCACGGCGATCCGCTCGCACAGGCTCATCACGAGGCTCATCTGGTGCTCGATCAGCAGGACGGTCAGCCGGAACCGCTCCCGGATCTCCAGGAGGAACTCCTTCAGCCGTCCCACCTCGTACGGGTTCATTCCCGCCGCCGGCTCGTCCAGCAGGAGGACCTTCGGCCCGGAGGCGAGCGCCCTCGCGATCTCGAGCCTGCGCTGGGCCCCGTAGGCGAGGCCCGCGGCCAGCTCCTCCTTCCGGTCCTCCAGGCCGACGATGGAGAGAAGCTGCTGCGCCCGGTCGAGCAGCTCCCGTTCTCCCCGGAGGAACTTCCCGGTGCGGGACACGGCGGACAGGGGGCCGTAGGGGATATGCCGGTGATAGGCGACCCGGACGTTGTCCAGCACCGAGAGGTTCCGGAACAGGCGGATGTTCTGGAAGGTCCTCGCGACCCCGAGATGGTTGATCCGATGGGGGGGCAGGCCGGCGATATCCTCTCCTTCCAGGAGGACCTCCCCGCGGTCCGGACGATAGATGCCGGTGACGACGTTGAACAGGGTGGTCTTCCCCGACCCGTTCGGGCCGATCAGCCCGACCAGCTCCCCCGCGGAGATCCCCAGGTCGATTCCGTCCAGCGCCCGGATCCCCCCGAAATGCCTTGTCAGCCCCCGGACCTCGAGGATCATCGCTCCCCCCGCGCCCGCAGGAGGAAAAACTCCCACCGGCCGAACAGCCCCTGCGGCCGCAAAAGCATCGTGACGACGAGCAGGACCGGGATCACGACCCACCGGAGCTCGACATATTCGGGAGGGAGCAGGAAGCGAAGCCCCTCGAGGAGGAAGATCCACCCGAAGGAGGCGGCCACCGTCCCGGTCATGTTCCCGAGCCCGCCGATGACGACGATCATCAGGACGTCGATCGACTTGAAGAAGTCGAAATTGCTCGGGTGGAGAAAGCGGTACAGATGCGCGTAGAGCCCCCCGGCCACGCCGGCGAAGGCGCACCCGGTCACGAACCCGATCATCTTGTACCGGAAGGTGTCGATTCCCATCGACTCCGCCGCGATCTCGTCCTCCCGGATGGAGGTGAGAGCCCGGCCGTAGCTGGAGTGGACCAGGTTGCGGACGACCAGGGTGGAGACGAGAAGCCCGAACAGGGCCCACGGGACGGTGGTCATCTTCGCGATGCCGGTCATCCCCCTGGCTCCCCCCAGTGCAGGGAGGAATCCGTCCATGTTGTCGAAGACCACCTTCATGATGACGCCGAACCCCAGCGTGGCGATCCCGAGGTAATCGGAAGTCAGCCGGAGGGTCGGCAGTCCGATCAGGAAGGCGACGGTCGCCGCCGCCCCCCCTCCGGCGAGCAGCGCGCAGACGAACAGGAGCTGGGAATCGCCTCCCCAGCCTTTCATCAAGTAGGCCGCCGTGTAGGCCCCGATCCCGTAGAAGGCGGCATGGCCGAGCGAAAAGAGGCCCGTGTGCCCGTAGACGACGTTCAGCCCCTGCGCGGAGATGGTCACGATGCAGGCAAGCTGGAGGATCTGGATCCAGTACGGATTCAGGATCCCGTGCCCCTCCAGCAGGGAGATCCCTCCCACGGCGGCCGCGAAGGCGAGGAGGAGCGCAGCGAGGTTCCGACCCGTTCTCACCCCGGTCACACCTTTTCCGTCCTGGAGACCCCGAGAATGCCGGTGGGTCTCCAGAGCAGGACCAGGATCAGGATGACGAAGGCGATTCCGTCCCGGTAGGTCGAGGAGAGGTAGGCCGTGGTCAGCGTCTCCGCCTGTCCCATGATGAGCGCACCGAGAAAAGCCCCGGGGATGCTCCCGATCCCCCCGAGGACCGCGGCGGTGAACGCCTTCAGCCCCGGCATGAACCCCATGAAGGTGTTCACCTGCGGGTAGGCGATCCCGTAGAGGATCCCTCCCACCCCCGCGAGCGCCGCGCCGATGCCGAAGGTGAAGGAGATCACCAGGTTCACGTTCACCCCCATCAGCCCGGCGGTGACATGGTCGTGCGAGACGGCCCGCATCGCCTTCCCGATCCGGGTCCGGAAGACGACGAACTGGAGCAGCGCGAGGCACAGGACGGTCGTGACCAGGATGATCCCCTGGATGTTCGTCACGGTGATCCCCCACACCTCGCGGGAGACGACCTCGAAGGGACGGGGGAAGGAATAGAAGTTCGGGCCGAACAGCGGCTTCAGGCTGGTGAAGTATTCCAGGAACAGGGAGACGCCGATCGCGGTGATCAGCGCAGCGATCTTGGGTGCGTCGCGAAGGGGCCGGTAGGCGAGCTGCTCGATGAGCACACCCAAAAGGGTGCAGCCGACCGCCGCGAGGAGCAGGACGACCGCGAAAGGAAGGTGGTACGTTCCGATCCCGTAGAGCCCGATGAACGCCCCCACCATGAAGACGTCGCCGTGCGCGAAGTTGATCAGGCGGACGATCCCGTACACCATGGTGTACCCCAGGGCGATCAGGGCGTACACGAATCCGATCTGGAGCCCGTTGACCAGCTGCTGGGCGAAGTACTCCATGACTCGGCCCGCTTACGGAAGGGTGCCCGACGGAAGCCTCGCGAAAAGGGCCGGGGGGGAAGCTCCCGCCCGGCCCCTGTCCGATCCCTTCCGTCCCGCTCTCAGGGGTTCACGACCTGGAGGAATTTCTGCTTGCCGTCCCGGATCTGGAGGATGACGGCGCTTTTCACCGGGTCGCCGTTCCGGTCCATCGTGAAGGTCCCCGTGACCCCCGTGTATCCCTGCATCGACGCCAGGGCGTCCCGGATCTTCCCGGGGTCGTCGCTGTTGGCCTTCCGGATCGCCTCGATCAGCATGTTCGTCGCGTCGTACGCGAGGCTCGCGAGGGCGTCCGGTGTCTGCTTGTGCTTCTCCTGGTACTTCTTCACCCAGTGAACCACCTCCGGCCGCGTGTCTTCCGGCGAGTAGTGGTTCGAGAAGTACCCCCCCTCGATCGCGCTCCCGGCGATCTTCACCAGTTCGGGGGAATCCCACCCGTCGGGTCCGATCAGGGCGGCCTGGATCCCCTTTTCCCTCGCCTGCTTGGCGATCAGCCCCACCTTGCCGTAATAGTCCGGGAGAAAGAGGACATCCGGTTTCGCCGCTTTCAGCTTGGTCAGGAGGGCCGAGAAGTCGACGTCGTCCTTCCCGTAGGACTCGTAGGCCGCGATCCGGCCTCCCATTTTTCCGAAAGCGTCCCGGAAGACCTCGGCGATCCCCAGGGAGTAGTCGTTGGAGGCGTCGTAGAGCACGGCCGCCGATCCGGCCTTCAGCGTCTCCCGGGCGAATTTCGCCATGACCGTTCCCTGGAAGGAATCGGTGTAGCAGGCGCGGAACATGTAGTCCTTCCGCTTGCCGTCCGCGACCGTCACCTTCGGGTTGGTCGCCGTCCCCGTGATCGTCGGAATTTTGTAGGATTGTGCCATGTCGGACACCGGGATGGTGGCCTTCGAGGTGACCGACCCCACGATCGCCCGCACCCGGTGCTGGTTGATCAGCAGGTTCGCCGCGTTGCTCGCCTCCGTGGGGTCGTTCTTGTCGTCCACGACCACCGTCGCGATCGTAAGGCCCGCGGCCCCCCCGGAGGCGTTCGCCTCCTGCACCGCGATCTCGAAGGCGTTTTTCACCGATTCCCCGTACGTTTTTACGTCTCCGGAGATCGGCGTGATCAGGCCGATCTTGATTTCCTTCGCGGGAGGAGCCTTGCAGCCGGCGATCGGCCCCAGGAGAAAAAGACACCCTGTAAGGAGCACCCATTCCCTTCTCACGTTTTTCTCCTTTCCTTGCCGGGGATGTCGGATTCCGCAACCCAATTCTATTCCGAGTGGCTCCCTCCGCCATACTTTTTTTTATCGGTAGACGATGCGGTAGATCGCCCCCTTCCTGTCGTCGGATACGAGCAGGGCGCCGTCCGGCATTACCTGCACGTCGACAGGGCGGCCCCACGCTCCGTTCTCCGTGAGCCACCCTTCCGCGAAGGGTTCGTACCCGGCGGGCCTGCCGTTCTCGAAGCGGGCCACGGTCACCCGGTATCCGATCGGTTCGCTGCGGTTCCAGGAGCCGTGCTCCGCGATGAAGATCTGGTTCCGGTACCGTTGCGGGAACATGCGTCCCGTGTAATAGCGCATCCCCAGGGAGGCGACGTGGGGCCCCAGTTCCATCTCGGGGGGAACGAACGCATCCTTCGCCATCTTCCCCCCGAACTCCGGGTCCGGAATCTTCGCTCCATGCCAGTACGGGAAGCCGAAGTGGAGCCCCTGCCGTGGAGCGCGGTTCAGTTCGTCCGGCGGAACGTTGTCCCCCATCCAGTCCCGCCCGTTGTCCGTGAACCACATCTCCCCGGTTTCCGGGTGCCAGTCGAACCCCACGGTGTTGCGGACCCCCCGGGCAAACGGCTCCAGCCCGGTTCCGTCCGCGTTCATCCGGAGGATTGAGGCATAGCGCGGATCCTCCCGCTCGCAGACGTTACAGGGGGCGCCGACCGGGACATAGAGAAGCCCGTCCGGCCCGAACCGGATGAACTTCCACCCGTGATGGGCATCCCGGGGAAAAGAGTCGTTGACCACGACGGGGCGGGGCGGGTTCTCGAGGCGGGACTCGATCCGGTCGTACCGGAGCACGCGGCTTTTCTCGGCCACGTACAGAGCGCCGTCGCGAAAAGCCACTCCGTTGGGAAGGTCGAGCCCTCGGGCAAGGACGACGACCCGCTCCGCCTTCCCGTCGCCGTCCTCATCCCGCACCGCATAGACGACTCCCTCTTTCCGGGTCCCCACGAACAGGGTCCCCCGGTCGCCCAGCGCCATCGATCGCGCGCCGGGGACCTCCCCGGAATACAGCTCGAGGTGAAATCCTGCGGGAAGACGGATCGCGCCCGGCTTCGCGCCCATGGCGCCCGCGCCGGAAGGGAACGCAAGAACCCAGATCAGGATCGGAATCGCCGCGACCGACGGGAAAACATGCCGCATGGTCTTTCGCCCCCTCGAAGGTTGCGCCGGACCGAACGGGACGCGGAAGCCCGGCAGGCCGTCAGACGAGAGGTCTCTTCTCGACGATCGTGAAATAGGCGACGTACTTGACCGCCTCCGCCGCCGACGGACTGGAGACCGTCCGGGTATTTTCCCGGATCTCCTCCAGCAGCGGCCCGGAGTCCTTCAGCTCCTTCAGGCGGAGGCTGAGCCGGACCCCCAGGAACCCTCCCCCGGGATCGATGTAGAGGTAGGAGGCGTTGGGATTCTCCCGGACGTTTTGGTAGGTGCGTCGTTCGGTCATCCCCCATGCGACGGTGTGCTCGTCGATGATCCTCGGGGAAGCGTAGATCGCGGTGTTCACCGCTCCGCTGGCGTCCGCCGTCGCCATCACCCCCCTGCCTCCCGGCTTGAACGGGTCGATCGTTTTCATTCCGCTCCTCCTTTTCGGTTCCGCTCCCCGCGAGAAAAAGGGAGAGGACAGCCTCTCCCTTTCATTTCGGTCTTCGTTCCCAGACTACTTTTTGCCCCCGCAACCACAAGTCTTGCACATGTCGCTTCCTCCTCTCGTAACGTATTTCAGCGTTCTTTTCCTTTTCATAGGTAGAGATGCCGCGGATCCGGCGCAGGTTTCGCCGCGCGGGACAAGGCGGGCGGGCTTGACAACTCCCGCTGCGGAAGGCGACACTTTTTCCATCCCAGAAGAACGACGGAGGGATCCCCATGACGCGCAACGTCATCATCCTCGGATCGGGCTGCGCCGGATCCACGGCGGCCATCTACACGGCCAGAGCCAATCTCGCTCCCCTCGTGCTGGAAGGCCACGAGCCTGGCGGCCAGCTCTCCCTCACGACCGGCGTGGAGAACTTCCCCGGCTTCCCCGAGGGGGTGCAGGGTCCGGACCTCGTGGAGATGATGAAGCGGCAGGCCCAGCGGTTCGGCGCGGAATACCGGATGGAAGTCGCCACCTCGGTGGTATTGGGAAGAAAGCCGTTCGTGGTGAAAACCGGGGAGGGAAGCTACGAAGCGGAGGCCCTCATCCTCGCGACCGGCGCATCGGCCAAGATGCTGGGGCTTCCCTCCGAGAAACCGCTTCTCGGCCGCGGGGTCTCCACCTGCGCCACCTGCGACGGCGCCTTCTTCCGGGAGAAGGAGGTCATGGTGGTCGGAGGCGGCGACACCGCGCTCGAGGAGGCGCTCTTCCTCACGAGGTTCGCTTCGAACGTGGTGGTCGTGCACCGGCGGGAGCAGCTGCGGGCCTCCCGGATCATGTCCGACCGGGCGAGGAAGAACGAAAAAATCGAGTTCCTCTGGAACAGCGTGGTCACGGAGATCCACGATCCTTCGAAGAAGGAGGTGACCTCGGTCCGGATCCGGAACACCGTCGACGGGAAGGAATCGACCCGGAAGATCGACGGCCTCTTCGTCGCGATCGGCCACGAGCCCAACACGAAGATCTTCGAGGGGCAGATCGGGATGGAGAAGGGTTACATTCGGGTCCACGAGGGCTCGAAGACCAGCGTCGAGGGGGTGTTCGCCGCGGGCGACGTGCACGATTTCGTCTACCGGCAGGCGATCACCGCCGCGGGATGCGGATGCCGCGCGGCGATCGACGCCGAGAGGTGGCTCGAGGCCCGGGAGTCCCGGTAGCCGGCCCGGGTTCCCGGGGAACGTGCCCTACTCCGGGGTCTTCTGCAGAAAGAGGGTCTGCGTCGGGTAGGCGAACTCGATCCCCCGCCTGCCGAATTCCTCGTGGATCCGAAAGTTGATCCGCTGCTGGGTATCCATGTACTTCGCGTAGTCGTTCCCGATCACGTAGTAGACCACCTCGATGACCAGGCTGAAGTCCCCGTAGGAGGAGAAGTGCGCCCGGTCGAAGGCGGCGTCCTCGATCTCCCCGACGATCTCCCGGATCAGGCCCGGGATCTCCCTCAGCCGCTCCAGGGAAGTCTGGTAGGTGACCCCCAGCCGGAACAGGACCCTGCGCCGCCCCATCCGCTTGAAATTCCGGACCCGGGAATCGGTGAGATCCTTGTTCGACAGGATGATCTGCTCCCCGCTCAGGCTGCTGATCCTCGTGGACTTGATTCCGAGGCGCTCCACGACCCCCATGGTGTCCCCCGCGATGATGAAGTCCCCGATCTCGAAGGGGCGGTCGAACAGGATCGTGAAGTAGGCGAACAGGTCGCCCAGGATCGCCTGGGCCGCCAGGGCCACGGCGATCCCGCCGATCCCGAGGCCGGCGACCACGGTGTTGATCCTGAATCCGAGGTTGTCCAGAAGGAACACGCTCCCCAGGATCCAGGCGACCACCCGGATCACCGTCAGGAAACCGGACACCGCGTGGTCCCTCTCCGCGTCCCTCCCCTGCTTCTCCGCGTAGGTCCGGATGCCGTAGCGGGAGAAGGCGATCACGAACTGGATCGTCAGGAAGGTGAGCAGGGCCATCCCTCCGACGTGGATCGCCTTCGTAAGGAAGGGGCTCAGGACGAGGGTGGTCGACGCCATGTAGAAGATCCCGTAATAGGCGAGCGGGACGAGCTGCTTCCGGAAGATGTCGATCGCGAAGTCGTCCAGCGTCGTTTCGGTCTTCTCCGCCAGGACCCGGAGCCGGTGCAGCACGATCCGGCGGATGACGACGACCGCGAGGATGCCGCCGAGGACGACCGCCAGGAAGACCGCGTAGTCCGCCACCCGGTTCCGCAGGAATTCCTGGTTCAGAAGATCGTGGAGCATTTGGGATCCTCCCTCGGGCGCACGGATATCCGCAGTATAGTCAATCGGGGCGATCAAGAAAACCGGCCCTTCCGGGGGCCCCTGGAATCATTTTCTTTCCATTTTATTTCCTTGACGCAACCCCGGCGTCCTGATACGTTGTACCGCGTTGCGGCATTCGGGGGTTCGGCTCCTGTTTCCTGCGGCAAATTTCCAGTTTGGAGGTAACACGAAGTGGTTCAAGGCAGCGTAAAATGGTTCAACGACGCGAAAGGGTACGGCTTCATCTCCCAGGAGGGAGGTCCTGACGTATTCGTGCACTTCAGCGCCATCTCCGGCGAAGGCTTCAAATCGCTGGCGGAGGGCGACCGCGTCCAGTTTGAGATCACCCAGGGCCCCAAAGGTCCGCAGGCTTCGAACGTCACGAAGATCGCCTGAGGCGGGAGCCCGAAGGCCGCAGTTCCGATGACGGAAACAAACCCCGGCGAACGTTGCCGGGGTTTTTTCATGCCAGGGCCGAATCAGACTGGGCGATCACGCCATCCCAGGTGCAGGGGGGCCCTGCGGCCGTCCCGGGGAAACGGATGGGAAATTCCTTCGTAAGGATCCCACGGTGAGCACCTTCTCCTATATGAAGCATTTCGCGAAGGACAAGTACATCGCGTCCATCACGCCGACCTCCGAGTTCGGCGTGCGGAGGGTCTGCGGGAAGATCGACTTCGGGCGGGCCGACGTCGTCGTGGAATACGGGCCGGGGACGGGGGTCTTCACGAAGCACCTCCTGGAGAAGATGGGGAGCGACTCCCGGCTGATCCTGATCGAGCGGAACCCCGACTTCTCCAGGATGCTGGGGAAGCGGTTCCGGGACCGCCGCGTGGCCATTCGAAACGACTGCGCCTCGAACGTGCTCGAGGTCCTCACGGCCTGCGGGATGCAGGCCGCCGACTGCATCCTCTCCGGGATCCCCTTCTCCTTCCTGCCGGACGAGACGAGGGTGAAAATCTTGAGGAAGTCGCACGCCGCCCTGCGGGAGGGAGGGAAGTTCCTCGCCTACCAGACCTTCTACCAGGCGAAAACCCACCTCAAGGAGCCGCTGGAGTCGGTGTTCCGGTCGGTTCGGGTGGATTACGAGATGCTGAACATCCCCCCGATGCGGATCTACGAAGCGGTAAAGTAGAAGGTTCTTCCCCACCTAAATCGAGAGGACTCCCCCGGTCCCGCCCCGGAGGACCGACAGGAAGAGGGTCAGGTATTCCCGCAGGTGGCGGGTCAGCAGGAAGTTCTCCCGGACGAACTCCCGCGCCTCCTCCCCCATCTCCCGGATCCGTTCCCGGTGATGGAGGAAGTACCGGATCCGGTGGGCGGCCCCCTCCGGGGTGTTCACGAGAAACCCGGTATGGTGGTTGAACACCTGCAGGCGGATCCCCCCCACGTCCCCGCCGATCACCGGCTTCCCCTTCCACATTCCCTCGGTCACCGTCAGCCCGAACCCTTCCTTCGTGGACTTCTGCAGGATGATGTCGGCGATCCGCTGGAAGGCGTTGATCGTCCGGTGGGCGTTCGCGGGAAGGAGGATGACATGGATGCCGGGATCCCCCTCCGCCGCCTCCCTCACCTCCTCGAGCACCGCCTTCCCCTCCGGGTCGTCCGCCGCCCCTCCTCCGGCGAGCAGGAGCTGTACGGGGGAGACCGTGCGGACCAGCCGGTAGGCCTGGATCACCCCGATGGGGTCCTTGAACCGGTCGAACCGGGAAACCTGCACCAGGAGCGGCTGCTTCCGGTCGATCCCGAATTCCTTCCGGACCCGGTCCAGTTCCTCCGCGCCGATCTCGACATTCTTCTCGCTCAGCGGATCGATGCTCGGCGGAACGAGGAACTGCGGGTGCGGGAGCGGCTGGGCGAATTCGCACATCGAGAAGATGCTCGCGTCGTACTCCTTCACGATCGGATGGAGCCCCTTCCACACCGGGCGGTGGGGCCGGCTGATGTCGATATGCCCTCTCCAGATCCACTTCCCCCTCCGCTTCGGGAACATCGAGAGGAGCGGGGCCGGCTGGGGGTCGTGCACGACCACGATATCGGCTTCCTCCAGGACCGGGCGGAGACGCCGGGCATTCTGCTCGTTCACCTCCCGGTAGACGCTCCAGTCCCTCCGGGAAAGCTCCACCGGGCGCCCCTGCAGGCCGTTGTGGATCGCCTTGGTGATCCGGTAGAAGCGGGGAGTCCCCTGGATGACCTCCCAGGAGGCCTCCAGCCCGACGTCGCGCATCAGGGGGACCATCCACTCCAGGATCTCGGCGACCCCCCCGCCTTCCCGGGTGGAGTTCACGTGGACGACCCGGATCCTCCCGAGCTTCTCTCCGAGGCGCCGCAGCTGGGTGACCGCCGAGGCGCCGACGATCTTTTCATACTCCGACAGGGGGGAGCTCATTTCCGCTTTCCTCCCTGGGTGAGCGCTTCCACGATCTGCCGTCTCAGCTCGGGAAGGCTGTAGAAGTAGAAGTCGATCGACTCCAGCGCGGCGATGAAGGTCCTGTAGGTTTCCGGGTCCCCCCGGAGCCACGCCGAAAAATCGTCTTTTCCGACGACCTGCCGCCGCCGGGCCTCCAGGAAATGATAGTAGACGCTCCCGTTCGTCATCCCCCGGATCGCCGCAGCCAGGTCGCGAGGATGGGCGATCCTCTCTCCCGTGTCGAAGGTCACCGTCGTCGCTTCCAGGAAATAGAACTCGTCCCCGCGGGACACCGAGGGGATATCGGTGATTTCGCTCAGCCGGTCCTCGAGGATCTCCAGAGCGGCGGCGCGCAGATCCTCGAGGGAGGCCATGGAATAGGGGTCGATGATCCCCAAACGCTCCGCGAGAACCCGGTCGCCCAGATACAGCTTCGCCCAGACGGCGAAGTCGTTCCGGTAGTCCGGGTTGTCGAAGGTGGGACGGATCGGCGTCTCGCAGAAATGATGGAAGAGGACCGATTCGCTGCAGGCGGCGACCCGCATCCGCAGCTCCCGCAGGTTGAACGCGGGGGGAAGCCCGCTCATCCGCACCAGGAGGGCGCAATCCTTGATCTCGAACGGCGTCAACGCCATCCCAGGACACACCCCGTTCCTCCGTTTTCCGCAAGGGCCCGGACGGCCCGTGCCAGACCCGACGGTCCCGCGACGACCCGTGCCCCGGGTACCCAACCCCTTCCGCCGACCGCGAAAGCCCTCCCCCTTCTGGCCAGGACCCAGCGCATGGCGATCCCGTCGTTCTCGTCGTCTCCGGCGTACAGGACCCCGCCCCGGGTGGGGTCGAACCGGAGCAGGCGGCAAAGCCGCTGGATCCCCATCGCCTTGTTTACTTCACGAAGAACCTGATATTCTTCGACACAAGGCCCTGATGTTGAATGTATATTTAGGTTAGACCGAAGCCGCATCAGCAGCGGCTCCAGCACCCCCCAACCGTCCGGGGAGACCTTCCGATGATGGACCGCCGCCGACCAGTACTTGTCCTCGATCTCCACCCCCGGAACCTTTGCACACTCCGCGAGCAGGGGGAGAAGCGCAGCGCGCGCCGATTCCGCACGCCTCACCGCCTCGTTTCCCATCCCGGCCCGATGCCCTCCTGGAAACCGCCACTCGACTCCGCTTCCCCCTCCCAGGTACACCCCGGGGACCGGAACCCTCGGTACCAGGTCGGGCAGCGCGCGGCTGGAGAGGACAGCCACCCGATCCCCGTCCTGCGCCGAAAGGTCCCGGAGCAGGCCGCGGGAGGCCGGGTGGAGCCCCGCCGCGTTCCGGTCGGGCACGATCGGGGAGAGGGTCCCGTCGAAATCGAACACCCAGAGCCGCCCGGGCGCGGTTCCTCCCCTCACTGGGAGGCTTTCATCAAGAGGATCCGCTCCAGCTCTTCGAACACCTTCCCACCCCAGTCGTACACGTTGCTCTTCTCGACCTGGGCGCGCATCCGCTCCATCCGCAGGCGGCGCTCCTCTTCCGGCATGCGGAAGGCCCGGACCATCGCGTCCGCCATGCTGTCGAGATCGTAGGGGTTCACCAGGAGCGTCGCCTCGCCCAGTTCGCGGGCCGCGCCCGTATACTGGGAGAGCACCAGGATCCCGTCTCCGTCGATCCGGGCGGAGATGAACTCCTTCGCCACGAGGTTCATTCCGTCGTGGAGGGAGGTTACGAGGACGACATGGGCCATTCGGTAGGCGGAGAGAACGGCGTAATAGTCATGGTGCGCCCGGAGGAACCGGATGGGAGACCACTCCTCGGTCTGGTGGCGCCAGTTGATCTCGTCCACCAGATCGTCCATGGCGTCGTTCAGCTTCCGGTAGGCCTCCACGTGGGTGCGGCTGGGAGCGGCGAGCTGGACGAGGGCCACCTTCCCGCAGAGGTCCGGATGGCGCTGAAGCATGAGGTCGAACGCGCGGAGCCTCTCCAGGATCCCCTTCGTGTAATCGATCCGGTCGGCCCCGACGAAGAGGAAGACCCCGTCGATGTCCCCCAGCTCCTTCATGAACCCGTCGGTGCGCTTCTCCACCGTCGGCGACAGGACGTCCCGCCCGATCTGCTCGTAGTTCACGCTGATGGGGAACGGCCGCACATAGGTGGGGCGCCCCCCCCGGAAGATCCGGAAACTCTCGTGATCGACCATCGCCTCGATGCTGCGCTCCACCGTCTCCAGGAAATTGTTGCAATGGTACTGGATGTGGAAGCCGAGCAGGTCGTTCCCCAGAAGGCCGTCCAGCAGTTCCTCCCCCCAGGGGAAGATCCGGAAGGACTCCGGGTTCGGCCAGGGAATGTGCCAGAAATGGATCACCTTGATGTCGGGCCGTCCCGTCTTCACGTAGCGGGGAAGCAGCGCCAGGTGATAGTCCTGGACGAAGACGATCGCGGGGTCGCTCCCGGCCTCCTCCAGGACGACGTCGGCGAACTTCCGGTTGACGCTCCGGTAGGTCTCCCAGTCGCTCCGGGAAAAGAACGGCCTCTTGTAGACGGTGTGGCACAGCGGCCAGAGGGCGGTGTTCGACATGCCGTGGTAGTATCCCTGCTCCTCCTTCCGGGTCAGCCAGACCCTCCGGAGCACGAACTTCGGATCCTCCGCCGGCAGCGCGACCCGGCCCTTCTCGTCCACGACGAGGCGGTCCGCGGAGCCGGCCCCGTGGGCGATCCAGGTCCCCCCGACGGCCCGGACGATGGGGGAAAGCGCCGACGCCATCCCGCTCGCCGGCCGGATGACCTTCACCCCTTCCGCGACCCGCTCGTGGAGGTACGGCTCCCGGTTGGAAACCACGATCAGCTTCGCCCCCGCGGCGACGCGGGCCACGATCTCCGACAGATCACCGGATGTCACCGGGGCTCCTCCCTCCAGGGCGTGGGCGATCGAAAAGGCGTCCGGACACGGCGGCGGGGCACCGTGCGGTCCCCATCGGACGAAACGTCGAAAAACCGTTGGCGGTCGGGGATGTCCGTCGAACTCTATGCGCCTACCATACAAAGGTTTACCGGAAAAATCAAATTTGCTGCCCCTCCCCCAGGCGGCGGAACAGGGCCCCCGCGAGCAGGTAGAGCAGCGACCCCGCGAGCAGGGTTCCCCGGAGGCCGAACCAGAGGGCTCCCGCGGCGGCGAGCGACGCCCCGGCGACGGAGCAGAACCCGTTGACCCCCCATGCGAACGGGATCGCCCGGGAACCGGCGGCCGAAAGCCGGGAGAGCCCCGCGGGAAACGGGATCCCCATGAGGAATCCGGCCGGCGCCATGGCGGCGAGGAACAACGCCACCCGCACTCCCGCCGGGAGGGGAAGGATCCGCGGCGCGGCAATCGAAAGGAAGAGGTATCCCCCCGCGGAAAGGATCGCGATCCCGGGAAAGATCCACCGCCGCATCGCCTCGTCCCCGCCGATCCGGCCGGACAGCATGCTTCCCGCCCCGGAACAGAAGGAGAACCCGCCGATCGCGGCGCTCGCCGCCCCCACCGGATCTCCCAGCAACAGGATCCCGGTCTTGAGGAAGGTCAGCTCGACCAGCATGTACCCGAATCCGAGCGCCGAGAAGTAGCCCGCGAGGGAAACCGGCGGCCTGCCCCCTTTCCCGCCTCCGAACAGTACGGGCGGCAGGAGCAACACGGCCGCCACCGCCGACGAGACCGCCAGGGAAATCAGGAGGAAGAGGACCCCCCACTCCAGGAAGGGGACCCACTGGCTCCCGAGAGACCTTCGGAATTCCCCGATCGCCCCGAGCCGCAGAAACCGGTAGAAGTAGGGGGAGTCGTCCGTGGCCGGGCGCAGATCGAACAACGCGCCCTCCTTCTCCGCCCCTCCGATGAGAGCGGCCTGCACCGCGGCGGCGAGAGCCCGTTCCCCGGGCTCCTCGCTCCTCCCCCGCGCAGGCGGCCAGACGACCTCGAACCCGGTTTCCGCGCAGAAGCGATCCGCCGCCTCACGCTCCGCCGGGGTCAGTGGGATCCTCTTCGCGACGATCGTGAAGGAACCCCATCCCCTCACCATCAGGACCCGCTCCGGAACGGGGCGCAGCCCCATCCCCTCCATCTCCTCCCGTAGGGTCCGCAGGATCTTGACGCTCTCCCGGGCCGGGCTCTTCAGCCACCCGGAGACGGCGAGCATCCCGTCCGGCTTCGTCCCGGAGAGCGCAGCCCCGATCCCTTCCCTCGTCAGCAGGAAGGCCTCCCCCGCCGCGTGGATTCCGACGGAAGAGAAGGTCGAGGAGGAAACCCCGTGGATTTCCACGATGTCGAACCGCCCTTCCCCCCGGGCGAGATAATTTCTGGCCCCTTCCTCCCGGATCGAAAGACGAAGGGAGGCCGGAGGGTCTCCGGAAAAGGATCGAAGATTCCCGAGGAGCGCCGCCGCCTCGCCCGCCGGTTCGACCACCGTCAATGAGGAGGCGCCGTTCGCGGCGGCCTCCAGGATCCCTTCCGTTCCGCGGAGCGAAAGCTGCAGGACCTCGGGGCGGGCCGCCAGACGGTACGGCAGAGACGACGGGAACCAGGAGAGATACCGGGGAGGATCCGCCCCGCCCCCTTGCGGGATGACGCCCCGGAACTCGCCGTCCGCGAAGAGAGCGGCCTGGGAAGGGATCTCCCCGTCGAACCGGAACGAAAGGCCGGGGGCGATGTGCAGGCCCGGGGCGGACAGGGCGCGGAAGTCGCCCGACGGGCCCGCCCGGACTCCCAGCATGCGGGCGCCGGGGAGCCGTCCGGCGACGGCCAGATCCTTGTAGGGGGAGAGCCGAAGGTCCGGCGCAGGAAGGAGGATCAGCGCCAGCGACGCCGCCGCGGCCGCCGCCCGGCTCACCGATATCCCCCCGCGGGCTCGCGGCACCACGAACAGTGCCCCCGCGAATCCCAGCGCGGTCGCCCCTTTCAGCAGGCTTTCCGTGGGAAGGAGCGAAAGGGCCGGAAGCGCGATCAGGGCTCCCGCGGCAGAGCCTGCGAAGCTCGCCCCGTAGACGACCCCCGGGTTCCCGATCCGGAAGGAGAGCGGCAGGCCGACCGCGCTCCCCACGAGGAAAAACGGAACGGAGAGCAGGAGAAAGAAGAGGGCGAAGGGAAGCCAGGCGAACGGATCCCACAGCAGGATATAGGGGTCGAACGGGACGAGCAGCGACGCCCGGAAGGCGAGGTCGAACGCCGGAGCGGCGAGGAGGACCAGCCAGGGGAAGACCCTCCCCGGGGACCGTCCGATCGGCTCCCGGAGCAGGTGGATCGCGATGCCGGACGCGCCGAATCCGAGCATCGCCTGGGAGAGGATCAGCGGTACGAAGTGGGGCCAGAAGCGGACGGAAAGAAGGCGGATCAGGAAGATCTCGTCCGCGATCGCCGCCGCCGAAACCAGGAAGACGGCGGGGAGGACCGAGGAGGGCCGGGGATCAGTGGCCGAGAAGCCGTACGAATGCGACGGGGAGGACATTCTTCTGGGACAACGATCCGTCCGCATGCTTTTCCAGGAACACCAGGTTCTGGGTCATGAACGGACCGCCCACCGGCATGATCATCCTCCCTCCCGGCTTCAGCTGCCGCAGGAGCGGCGGAGGGACATGCCCCCCTGCGCAGGTCACGATGATCGCGTCGAAGGGCGCCTTCTCTTCCCACCCGTAGTAGCCGTCCCCCTGCTTCGTGACCACGTTGGGAAACTTCAGCTCGTCGAGGGTCCGGCGGGAACGGTCGGCCAGCACCTCGAAGATCTCGACGCTGTAGACCTCGGCGGCGATTTTCGCGGCGATCGCCGCCTGGTACCCGGAGCCGGTCCCCACCTCCAGCACCCGGTCCGTGTCCCGAAGCCGGAGGATCTCCGTCATGAACCCGACGATGTAGGGCTGGGAGATCGTCTGCCCCTCCCCGATCGGAAGCGGGCGGGGGATGTAGGCGAGATGGCGGTACTCCGCGGGGACGAACCGGTGCCTGGGGACCTCCCGCATCGCCGTGAGCACACGGGAATCGACGACCCCCTCCCCTGCGATCTGCTCCTCCACCATCGCGAGACGCGCCGCAAGGTACGGATCTTCCGCGCCTGCGCGCGGAACGGCCGCCAGGAGCAGCACGACGGGAAACGCCCATCCGGCGGACCGGCGGAAGATCATCGGAAGGGATCCTCCTCCAGCGAGCGCCGCGCCAGCAGGAACATCGCGGCGTTCCACGACTGGCCGGGCATGCCGCGGGGAAGGCCGGTGCGCCCGTGGAACCACTCCTGGAACGCCCAGCCGTTCGTCTCGTTCATCCGCGCCAGCCTCTCCAGCGCCTCCCGCGCCTCCCGCTCCCTTCCCGTGCGGGCCAGGGCGGCGACCCAGAAACCCCCGAGAAAGGGCCAGGCTCCCCCGTTGTGGTACCGGTATGCGCCGTTCTGACGGTGCCGGTTCATGTAGGGGCGCCAGAGGGGATCCTGCCTTCGGATCGGATCGCACACCGCGCGAACGGGGAAGGGAACGTCGACCCCCTCCTCCTGAAGCGAAGAGACGATCCGGTGGGAGCGTTCCCCGGAAGCAAGGCCGAAGAGGACGGCCAGCAGGTTCCCGAACACATCCCCTTCCCCTCCCCAGAAGGAGAAATTGACGAAGCTCGCATACAGCTCCCCGGGATTCTCCTTCCCCCTCCCGTTGCGCATGTAGCGGGAAAGGAGGCAAAGGCGCCGCGGCGACGGCCGCCCGTTGGATCCGGAGGAAAAGAGCCTGTCCCCGTTCTCCCGCGTCTCCTCCGCCCGGGGAAGCGAATAGAGCCGCTTCACCCGATGCCACAGGGCGTTCGTGTAGAGCACATACCCCGACCGCGGCATGATGTCGGCCCAGTCGCTCGCCTCGTTCTGCTGGAGGAGGAGGTGCTCCGGGTGCTCCTGGCAGCGCAGCCACGCGATCGCCCTTTCGACGTTTGCGCGGAGGCCTGCGCGAAGCCCCACGCCCGGAATGCGCCGCTCGCAATATTCCAAGGCGATCAGCCACCAGAGGGTGGCGTCGATGCAGCCGACATACCAGAAGTCGGTTTCCCCGGAATCGGGGTCGACGTAATTCGGCATCTGCCCGTTGTCCGCCTGGCGCTCCGCCAGGGTCCGAAGGCCCTGGCCCGCCATCTCCTCCAGCAGCGAATCCCCGGAACCGGCCATCCCCAGGGCGCAGATGGAGGCGTCCCGGCAGAAGATCCGGGCATAGTTCCTCTTGACCGAGGAGGGGGTTTTCGCCGCCGCCATGATCCCGCGCGGGGTCAGGTTCCCCCGGAGAAGCTTCCTCGATTCCCGGGCCGCACGCGAGACGAGGGAGGACTTTCCGGGCGGGTCGGTCCTCACCCGTCCTCCCCCTTCAAGCCCGGGATTCCGGAAGACCCGAGCAGCCGGAGCTCGATCGGCTTCAGGGTGGTGCGCGGAAGCACGCGCTTGCGGAACAGGCGGATCCCCTGGTTGAGCAGCAGGATGCCGACGACCAGGAACCCGAGGGAGACGGTCACCTGCCTGACCCGGATGACGTGATTGTCGATCTCGTACAGTTCGTGGTTCCAGATCTCCCCGGCGGTCGAGGCGAAGGAAGCTGACGCGGACAGGATCAGCAAGGCGGCTGAGAATAACAGTGCGGCGGAAACTTTCCAGGATCCCTTTCCCGTGTTCAACGACCTCCTCCGGTCCAAGGGAGATGCGTCCGGGGGGGGGGGACGGCCCTCCCCGGCATTCCTCCAATGATACATGGAAACCGGGGGTGCGGCCAGCACGGGGATGACCAGGGGATCCTGCGCGACCCCTCCCCAAAGGATCGCTCCGGAAAATCCGGGTGTCGGTTTAGAATACGGGAATGGAGAAGGTCCGATGTCCGCGAACGTGACCCTCCCCGTCTGGCTTGCCGCGATTCTCGCCCTCCTGGCGGGCTGGGCGATCCTCGAACGGATGCTGATCCCCAGCGTGCGCTGGTTTCTCCGGCGGCGGGTGAGCCGTGCGATCGAGGAGATCGGCAAGCGCCTCCACCTCGAGATCCGCCCCTTCTCGCTGACCAAGCGCCAGGTCCTGATCGACCGGCTGATGTACGATCCCGCGGTCCTGGAAGCGGCCGGGGAGCGCGCGCGGGACCGCAACGTCCCCCGGGACCTGACGATGGCCGAGGTGGAGCGGTTCGCGAAGGAGATCGTCCCCTCCTTCAACGCCTACGCCTATTTCCGGGTGGGGTACTGGCTGGCCCGGCGAACCGCCCGGGTCCTCTACCGCGTGCGGGTCGGGTTCACGGACGAGGCGGGGATCTCCGCGATCGACCCGAAGTCTACGGTCGTCTTCGTCATGAACCACCGGAGCAACATGGACTACATCCTGGTGGCCTACCTCGCGGCGACCCGGACCGCCCTGAGCTACGCGGTCGGGGAGTGGGCCCGGATCTGGCCGCTGCACACGCTCATCCGCGCGATGGGGGCCTATTTCATCCGGAGGAATTCGGCCGATCCCCTCTACCGGGTCGTCCTCGAGCGGTACGTCGCCATGGCGACGGAGGGAGGGGTGGTGCAGGCGGTCTACCCGGAAGGGGGGTTGAGCCGCGACGGAGGGATGCGGAAAGCGAAACTCGGCCTTCTTTCCTACATGGTCAAGGGGTTCCGGCCGGACGGGGAGAGGGACCTCGTCTTCGTCCCGGTGGGGATCAACTACGACAGGACGCTGGAGGATCGAAGCCAGCTCCACTCCCTGGATCCGGGCGCGAAGCGGAAAAGCGCGGGATTCGTCACGTGGACCACCCTGGCGTTCGCCCTGCGACAGTTCGGCATGATGCTGACCGGACGCTGGTACCGGTTCGGGTACGCCTGCGTGAACTTCGGCACGCCGATCTCGATGCGGGAATACTGCCGGCGGACCGGAGCCGGTTTCGGGACCCCCGACCGGGAGGAGCGGTTCCGCCGGGTGGAAGCGATGGCCCACGAACTGATGGAGGCGGTGGGCCGGGTGATCCCGGTCCTGCCCGTTTCCCTGGTGGCGACCGTCCTTCTCCGGCGCGGGGAATCCGGGACGGGCGAACTCGAACTGAAGGGCGAGGTTCACCGGCTGATGCAGGCCCTCCGGGAGGCGGGCGCCCACATCTATCTGCCCCGGGCCGACCAGGACTACTCCGTCTCGGTCGGGCTGCGGATGCTCACCCTCCGCCATCTCGTCGAGGACCGGGAGGGGCTCTTCTTCGTCCGCCCCGGGGAGGTCCCGCTGCTCCGGTACTACGCCAATTCGATCGCGCACCTCCTCCCCGTTCCCGGACCGGTCCCGGCCGGATCGCTGGGCGGAGAGCACCCCCCGTAAGAATCAGGAAGCCTTGAGCGCCTTCGCGGCCTTCGCCACGTCCTTGGGCTTGACCCAGAAGAAGGCGCCGAATCTTCCGTTCCCCGCGGAGACCCCGTTGAGCGCCACGACGCTCACCTTCGCCTTCGCGAGCGTCTCCAGGATCGTGGCGACCGCGCCGGCCCGGTCCCGTCCCTGCGCCAGGAAGCACCCCTTCTTCAGGGCGACCTTCAGTCCCGCCTTCTTCGCCGCCTTCCGGAAGAGGGCCGCGTTCTTCGGAACGAAGTCCAGCTGCACGCGTCGCCCGCTCGGGAATCCGGTGAAGGCCAGCAGGTCCACCTTCGCCGCCTTCAGGGCACCGAGGACTCTCGCCCCCTCCCCGACACGGTTCGCGATCTCCGCCTTGTAGTAATCGACCTTCCGGATCCTGTCCGCCATACTGTCCCCCCTTTCGAAGTGGATGTCGCCCCTCGTTAGAACTTCTTGAAGCGGTTCCTTTTCACGCCGCAGACGGGGCAGTTGACCGGCGCCTTCCCGAAAACCGTGTGTCCGCACACGGAGCAGATGTAGACGCTCGAGACCCGGATGTCCTTCCCGGCTTTCGCCGACCGCTTCGCGTCGGCGTACATCTTCGCGTGGGTCTTTTCCGCTTCGAAGGCGAAGTGGATGGAGCGGATGGCGTCCGGCTCCTTGTCCTTTTTCGCCGCCGCCATGAACTCCGGGTACATCTTCTTCACTTCGTAGGTCTCGCCGTCGATCGCCGACTGCAGGTTCTCCGTCGTCGGGCCTGCGCCGTACACGACGCGGAAATGGTTGCTGGCATGGACCTTCTCCGCGAAGGAGATCGCGGTGAAGAGCCGACAAATGTTCTTGAACCCTTCCTGCTTCGCCGCGTCCGCGAAGATCGAGTACTTCATGTGGGCCTGGCTTTCGCCGGCGAAGGCCGCCTGGATGTTCTTTTTCGTCTTCGGCTTCATCTACGCTTCCTCCCTGGTTCCTGAGATGGTGTGGATCGCGGGGTAATAAAGGAATGCCTCCTACTTTACCTGATCGCCTGTCGGAGTGACAAAAATAATCCCGTTCCTCCCCGACGGCCCACAGGAAACGAAGGGTGGAACCGGTATCGACGATGTCCTCGACGACGAGCACATCCTTTCCGGCAATCGGGGTCCGAAGATCGAGGAGCAGCCGGACCGTGTTTCAGCAGTATAATATTCCACGGAGGATACGTTGAAAGCGATTCGCGTGCACACGTTCGGAGGTCCGGAGGTGATGGTCCCGGAGGAGGTTCCCCGGCCTTCGCCCGGAGAGGGGCAGGCGCTGGTCCGGGTCGAGGCGGCCGGCGTGAACTTCATCGACATCTACCAGCGCCTGGGACAATACCCGGTGCCGCTGCCCATGGTTCCTGGGAACGAGGGGGCGGGCGTCGTCGAGCAGATCGGTCCCGGGGTCCGGGAAGTGTCGCCGGGCGACCGTGTCGCATACTCCGGATCGCTGGGCGCCTACGCGGAATATGCGGTCGTTCCCTCCTGGCGGCTGGTCCGGCTTCCCACGGGGGTCGACACCCGGATCGGGGCCGCCGCGATGCTCCAGGGAATGACCGCGCACTACCTCACGCACAGCACCTTCCCGTTGAAGCCGGGCGACGCCTGCCTCGTCCACGCGGCCGCGGGGGGGGTCGGGCTGCTGCTTCTCCAGATGGCGAAGCGGCGGGGGGCCAGGACGATCGGCACCGTCTCGACCCCCGGGAAGGCGGAGCTGGCGAGGCAATTCGGGGCCGACGAGGTGATTCTCTACACGTCGCAGGATTTCGAGGCCGAGGTGAAGCGGTTGACCGGCGGCCGGGGCGTTCAGGCGGTCTACGACTCGGTCGGCCGGGACACCTTCGACAAGAGCCTGAACTGCCTTTCCCCCCGTGGGATGCTGGTGCTCTACGGCCAGTCGAGCGGTCCGGTCGCTCCGCTGGATCCGCAGATCCTGAGCGCCAGGGGGGGGCTCTTCCTGACCCGTCCCTCCCTGTCTCACTACACCGCGACCCGGGAGGAGCTCCTCCAGCGGGCCGGGGATCTGCTGGGATGGGCGGCTTCGGGAAAGCTCCGGGTGCGGATCGGCGGAGAGTATCCGCTGGAGATGGCTTCGCGGGCCCACTCGGACCTGGCGGGACGCGGGACCACCGGAAAGCTTCTGCTGATCCCGTAGACCCGGGCGGTCTCGTGGGCCCGGAGGCGGGCGGAGGGGCTACCGCCCCTCTCCCGACAGGTTGCGGTCGAGGTTGTAGGCGGCGCTGATCAGCCCCAGGTGGGTGAAGGCCTGGGGGTAATTTCCCTGCTGCCCCCCGCGCACCTCCCAGATCCCCTCGTCCTTCCGGCTCCAGTTCCTGCAGACCCACTCGATCAGCCGGACCAGGTCGGTCCACAGGTCGTAGGAGATCGGCTCGCCGTACTTGTTGTAGAGGTAGACGGAGTCCATCAGCTCCCCGTAGATGTCGAGCTGGAGCTGCGTGGCCGCGGCGTTCCCGATCCGCACCGGGGCCGATTTCCGGTACCCCTCGAAATGGGAGAGGACCGTTTCGGGGAGGTCGTGACGTCCGTCGATGCCGTACATCACCTGGAGCGACCCGTCCTCCCGGAGCTCCCCGCACCGCGCCTCGATCCAGCGCATGAAGGCCGCCGCCTCCTCCGTGTAACCGAGGCGGATCAGCGCGTAGACGGTGAAGGAAGCGTCCCGGATCCAGGTGTACCGGTAGTCCCAGTTCCGCACCCCGCCGATCTTCTCCGGGAGCCCGAAGGTCGGGGCCGCCACGATGGACCCGTCCGGATGCGAGGTGAGCAGCTTGAGCGCAAGGGCCGACCGGTTCACCATCTCCCGCCATCGTCCCCGGTACGTGGACCGGGCCATCCAGCGGCGCCAGTAGGCCAGGGTCTTCTCCAGCGACCGGGCGACGTAGTCCTCTCCGGCGGAGGGGGATTCCACGCCCGGCTTCGCCTCTTCCAGGATGAAGGCTGCGGCCTCCCCCGCCCCGAGGCGGAACTCCGCCGTGACAGCACCCGAGACGATGTCGAGCGGGACCCGGGACCGGAACCGGAGCGCGGGGATCCCCTCCCCTTCCGGCACGAAGAGAACGCCGCCGTCGAACCTCTCGACCCGGTGCCCCCGCCGTCCGTAGTCGAACCTCGGATCGCAGAGCAGCCGGAATCCGACCTCCCCGCGGACCGTCCCGACCTGCCGGACGAGGTCGTGCGAGTGCTCCCCCTCCGCGATCGTCATGAAGTCGGTGATCTCGGCCACCCCCTCGTCCGAGAGGAACCGGGAGAGCAGGATGTTCGAGTCGGGAAGATAGAGCTGCTTCTGCCTCGCCCCTTTCAACGCCGGGGCGATCCGGAACGCCCCCCCCCGCTCCCGGTCCAGGAGCCCCGCGAAGATGGTCGGGGAATCGAAGTGGGGAAAGCACATGAAATCGATCGAGCCGTCCATCCCGGCGAGCGCGATCGTGTGGAGGTCGCCGATCACCCCGTAGTTCTCGATCGGCTGGTACCCCATCATCCGCTCTCCTCCTTCCCGAAGGCGTCCTCCTCCGGATCGGCAGCTACCGGTTCCGGTGGTTGTCGATCCGGGGGAAGGTCTCTCCGTACACCGCCTTCTTCGCCATGTCCATGGCCAGGAAGTCGTAGGGGAAGCCCATCTCGACGGCGCTGATGCGGGAGAGCCGCTCCAGGTGCTCCTCCTTCAGCTCGAAGTCGAGGCAGCCCAGGTTGTCCATCGTCTGCTCGAGGGTCCGCACGCCCAGGATCGGAATCATGACCCCCTTCTGCTGCCGGACCCAGGTCAGGGCGACCTGGGAGGGGGTCCGCCCGATCTCGCGGGCGACCTTCTCGACGTCGCGCGCGATCGCGAGGTTCTTCTCGCTGATCCTCCAGAGGTTGGAATCCTTCCTTCGGGAATCGGTCGCCTTCACCTTCCCCGGCTTGCCGCTGTATTTCCCGGAAAGGACGCCGCCGCCGATCGCCCCCCACGCGGTCACCGCGATGTCGAGCGCGTTCGCCATCGGGATCAGGTCGCGCTCGACCGTGCGCTGGATCAGGCTGTACTCGATCTGCAGCCCGATGAACGGCGTCCATCCCCGCAGTTCCGCCAGGGTGTTCGCGCGGGACACGATCCATGCGGGGGTGTCGGACACCCCGACGTACCGCACCTTCCCGGCCCGGACCACGTCGTCGAGCGCCCGCATCACCTCCTCCACGGGAGTCATGAAATCCCAGGCGTGAAGCCAGTACAGGTCGATGTAGTCGGTCCCCAGCCGCGAAAGGCTCGCCTCGAGCGACTGCACCAGGTTCTTCCGGTGATTGCCGCTCGCGTTCGGGTCGTCCGCCCGCATGCTGAGGGTGTACTTGGTGGCCAGCACGAACCGGTCGCGGTCCTGCCCGAGAAACTCCCCCGTGAACCGCTCGCTCGTGCCGTTCGTGTACATGTTCGCGGTGTCGATGAAGTTTCCGCCCGCGTCCGCGAACGCGTCGAAGATCCTTCTGCTTTCCTCCCGGGTGGCCCCGAATCCCCACTCCTCGCCGAACGTCATCGTCCCGAGGCAGATCTCCGACACCCGCAGTCCGCTCCGGCCGAGCAGCTTGTACCGCATGGGTTCCTCCCCGTGTCTTTTCGTTTTCCTAAAGATTCCCGAAAACTTCGGCAGGATTCAAGCGGAAGCGATCTACGAAACCGCCCGTTGAGCCGGATGGTGGGACTGGTGCTCCAGGTACCTTTCCCGGGTCGAAACGACTCCCTCCCGTCCCCGGAAGAAGAGGGAAAACCCCAGATCCAGCGCCTGGGAGAAATCCTCGTAGAGCCGGAAGGCGGCATCCTCGGGGCGTCCGACCGGCTCCCACCGGGCGTTGATCCTCGGGCGGACGAATCTCCCGGAAAGGAGGAGGCGGAAGAACATCAGGTCGCAGATCATCCCTTCGAGCCAGGGAATCCAGTGGGCATACCCGGCGACCCATTTGATGTGGGGGGAGTTTTCCAGCAATACCTCCGCCGTTTTCCTGTCGACGAAGTCGCAGGCGCCGAAGAAGAGCCCGTCGTAGCTGGAAAGAGGCGCGATGATGTTCTTCAGCCTCGTCCGGCTGATGTCGCGTACGGCGCTGATCTTCCCCCGCTCCCCGTGGCAGGCGATGTAGGCGATCTTCGTCCGGCTGTCGACCCCCTGATCCTGGCGGGACAGGGCGTCCTTGAGCCCCTGCGCGTTCTGGAAGACGACGTAGCGGAACAGCGCGTCGTGCCCCGGCCGGGTCCGCCGGTAGCCGTTGCGCCGGGCATAGGTGTCCTCGGTGTCCCGCTTCAGCTGCTCGAAGAACGGCTTCACCGTCTCCTCGTGGAGCTGGTCCCACTGCGCCTCGAACACCTTGATGATGTAGCGGTAGCCGTCCCTGGATTTCATCT
This sequence comes from Deltaproteobacteria bacterium GWC2_65_14, assembly GCA_001797615.1. Lineage (NCBI taxonomy): Bacteria > Deltaproteobacteria > Deltaproteobacteria bacterium GWC2_65_14. The sequence goes on along the minus strand of MGPV01000012.1, from coordinate 25,116 downwards.
CGGTTCCCCTGATGCGACCTCCGGCCGTCCTGGACGCCGGATGGAATTTTCCTTCTTCAAGAGCGCACCGATGTCCCATGCAACCACCGTGCGAACCTTTTCGTACCCCGTACGTTTCTCCGGAAAACGATCTCGGATATCTCCCCGCCCGGCCATGGCCCTCTTTCGCCGGACGGTTCTGAAGGGACATTATACGCCAGACGAACCTCCCCGAATCCGGGTTTTTTCACGGATAACCTATTGTATTTCATGGCTTTTCTAATATTTTTATGCCGATTTCCCTTTTTTTTATCTCAAGGATTCCAAGGGGTTACAACACGAAGCGAGCGCGGCGCACCGCATGGCGTCCCGCCAACCGATCGGTTTCCCCGCCATGCCGAACCAGGTCGTTCCGGTCTGGACGGAAGAGGCGTTGCGGTATACTATTTTCAGAACTCCTTTATGGATGACCCGGCAGGGTTCCGGAGACGGATGGCGTCCTCGTATGTCCGAAAATCCTCCCCGCGGCATCGGTTGATCAGGACGCTCTCCGCATTCGCCGCGACGATCCTGATCCTTTCCTCTGCTGTGCAATCAGGGGAACGTCTCCGGATGTCGACCACCACCTCCACGGAGAGCTCCGGACTGCTTGCGGCGCTTCTCCCTCCGTTCGAGCGGGCCAACGGCTGCACCGTGAACGTGATCGCGGTGGGCACGGGGAAGGCCCTCAAGCTGGGGGAGGCGGGGGATGTCGACGTCGTGTTCGTCCATGCCCGGGAGCTCGAGGACCGGTTCGTGGCCCAGGGGCACGGGATCGACAGGAAGGATGTGATGTACAACGACTTCGTCCTGCTCGGGCCCCGGGCCGACCCGGCCAAGGTGTCGGGCGCGGTCGGCCCGGCGGACGCCCTGCGCCGGATTGCCGCGTCGAAGGCCCTCTTCATCTCCCGGGGCGACGAGTCGGGGACGCACCGGAAGGAACAGGAGCTCTGGCGCGCGGCGGGGATCGTCCCGAAGGGGTCCTGGTACCGGGAGGCGGGCCAGGGGATGGGCGAGGTCCTCGAGATGGCCTTCCAGAAACGGGGATACACCCTGTCCGACCGGGGGACCTACGTCGCCTTCCGGACGAGGATCGACCTGGCGATCCTGTTCCAGGGGGACGCGCAGCTCCGCAACCCCTACGGGGTGATCGCCGTGAGTCCCGCCCGGCATCCGCACGTGCGGTACGGCCTGGCCCGGAAGTTCACCGACTTCCTGACCGGCCCCGAAGGACAGCGAATCATCGCCGAATACCGGATCGCCGGGGAGCCGCTCTTCTTCCCCGCCATGGGCGCGGAGCGCTGAGTGGAATTTTTCGCCGATTCGATGAACGCGGCCCTGTCGCTCCTTCTCTCGGCGGATCCCGACATCCTGCATGCGGTGCTCACCTCCCTCCTCGTCTCGGGCGGCTCGATCCTGCTCGCCTCCCTCATGGGGATCCCACTGGGGCTGGCGGTGGGGCTTTCCGAGTTTCCCCTCAAGCGGCCGGCCGTGACGCTGCTGAACAGCCTCGTCGCCCTTCCGACGGTCCTGGTCGGCCTGGTCGTCTACGGCTTCCTCAGCCGGCGCGGTCCCCTGGGCTCCCTCGGCCTTCTCTTCACGCCGGCGGCGATCGTGATCGGGGGGACCATCCTGTGCACCCCGATCGTGGCGCACTATGCCATGGTCGCCGCGAAGGGGGCCGACGCAAGGATCCTCCCGACGGCGATGACCCTGGGGGCCGGCCCCGTCCGGGCCTGGCTGAAGTTCGTCTCCGAGATCCGCTTCGGAATCCTGGCCGCCGTCGTCGCGGGGTTCGGCCGGGTGGTCTCGGAGGTCGGAATCGCGATGATGCTCGGCGGCAACATCCGCGGCTACACCCGGACGATGACCACCGCGATCGCCCTGGAGACCAGCAAGGGGAAGTTCGCCGAGGGGATGGCCCTGGGAGTGGTCCTCATGGCGGTCGCCCTGATCGTCAACGTCTTCCTGAGCCTCCTCCAGCAGAGGCGGCCATGAGCCCCCCGCTCTACCGCCTGGAGTCGGTGATGCGGCGCTACAACGGCGTCGTCGCGCTGGAAATCCCGGACCTTTCGATCGCGGAAGGCCGGTCCTACATCCTGGCGGGACAGAACGGCGCCGGGAAGAGCACCCTCCTCTCGCTGCTGGCCCTTCTTCTCCCCCCCTCGGAGGGGACGCTCTATTACCGGGGAGAGAAGGTATTTGCGGGAACTCCGCACGCCTTCCGCGTCCGGAGGGAGGTCACCCTGCTGCACCAGTCGCCCTACCTGTTCGACGACACCGTCTTCGGGAACCTCGTGTTCGGACTCGCCGCGAGGGGGATCCGGGGGGAAGATCTCCGCCGGTCCGCGGGACGTTCGCTGGAGACGGTGGGGCTTGCGGGGTTCGAGCGGAGAAAGGCGCGGGGCCTCTCCGGGGGGGAAGCCCAGCGTGTCGCGATGGCGCGCGCCCTCGCGCTCTCCCCGAAAGTGCTGCTGCTCGACGAACCGCTGGCGAACGTGGACAGGGAAACCGCGGATGTGCTACAGGATGTCATCGCTTCGCTTCCCCGGGCGGGGACCACGGTGATTCTGGCAACGCACGGGCCGTCCCATCCCGCATGGTCCGGAAGCGAGCTCCTTCGCATCGCCAACGGCAGGATCGATCCCCCGCCGCAACCGGGGCCCGAACCGGCAAATCCAACGGACGGAGACTGAGCGGATGGACATCCCCTTCGAAGAGGCTAGGACGAGGATTCTAGACAGCGTTTTTCCGCTCGCCGCGGAGCATGCCCCCCTGCTCGAGGCGGCCGGCCGGATCCTCTCCGAGGCGATCTTCGCCCCCTTCGACATGCCCTCCGCGGACAACTCCGCGATGGACGGGTTCGCCGTCCGGTGTTCCGAGTGCACCGGCCCGGTGACCCTTGCGATCGCGGGCTATCGCCCCGCCGGCTTTTCCGGAAAAACCGCGCTGAAGGCGGGGTCCGCCGTCCGGATCATGACCGGGGCCCCGCTTCCCGCGGAGTGCGACGCCGTGGTCCCGTTCGAGGATGCCCTGGAGGAGGGTGGGCGGGTGCGGATCGAGCGGGCGGTGAAGGCCGGCGCCCACGTCCGGGTCCGGGGGGAGGACGTGAGGAAGGGAGACCGGGTCCTGGCGCCCGGAACGGTCCTGAGGCCCCCGGAGATCAGCCTGCTCGCCTCGTTCGGGAGGGTCCTCATCCCGGTGTACCGGAAGCCTCGGGTCGCGATCCTTGCGACCGGCGACGAACTGGTGGAGCCGGGCGGGGAGATCCCCCCGGGGGCGATCGTAAACAGCAACAGCTTCTCCCTGGCGTCGGCGGTCCGGGAGGCAGGCGGGGAGCCCGTGATGCTCGGAATCGCGAGGGATTCCCTTCCGTCGCTTCGGGGAAAGCTGTCGGCCGGGCTCGCGGAGGACGCCCTCCTCACCTCGGCGGGGGTATCCGCGGGCGACAGGGACCTCGTCCGGGAGGCGTTGTCGGGGCTGTCGGTCCGCGAGATCTTCTGGAGGGTGCAGATGCGTCCGGGGCGACCGTTCGCCTTCGGACTCCAGGGCCGCAGGCCGGTGTTTTCGCTGCCGGGGAACCCCGTGTCGGCCATGATCTCCTTCGAAATGCTCGCGCGCCCCGCCCTGCGGAAGATGGCCGGAGATCCCGCCCCGGTGAAGCCCTGCGTGAAGGCCGTTCTCACGGAGGCGGTCCGGAAGAAACCGGGGAGGATCCAGTTCCTGCGGGTGGAGTCGGAGATTTCGGACGGGGAATACCGGGTCCGTTCCGCGGGAGACCAGAACACGGGGATCCTCCGGACGATGGTCCGCGGAACCGGGATCGCGATCCTGCCCGTGGATCGAACCCATTTCGAGGCCGGCGAGCGCGTGGAGGTCCTCTTCCTCTACGGACGATGCTGACCGGCGGCGGGGTCACGCGCCGGGCGTGAGGAAGGTCTCCACGAGGAAGTCGGCGATGGCGGCGGGATCGTCGATGTCGAACCGGGGGACATCGAGGGAAAGCGGCGCGTCGCTGGCCACAGCCACCAGCGTCGGGTCGTGCTCCTCCCCGCGGCAGAGCAGGGTCTCGCTGCGCCCTTTCCGGTGGACCTCGATCTTGGGGAGCCTGCTTTTCCGGAACCCCTCCGTGAGGACGATGTCCACGTCGGCGAAGTAGGTCCCGATCAACTCCTCCACGCCGGGGGACTCCGCATGCCGCTTCACCATGGCGAGCTTCTCCGCAGAGGCGATCACCATGGTGTCCGCCCCCGCGGCGGTCAGCCGGTGACTGTCCTTCCCGGGACGATCGATCTCGAACCGGTGGGCGTCGTGCTTGACGACCCCCACCCGGTATCCGCGCCCTTTCAGCTCCGCGATCACCTTCTCGAGCAGCGTCGTTTTCCCCGTCCCCGACTTCGCGACGAAGGAGACGGCCTTCCCCTTCCCGATCGAGGAAGCGCTCATCGATCCGGCCGGCCCCGGTCCCCGCCCAACTCCAGGGCGTCGGGTCCGGATCCGGTTTCCTCCCCGAGCAGGCGGGAGTAGTCCTCCGGGGTGTTGATGTTCCGAAAGGAGCGCCCCTCCGGATCCAGCGACCCGACCTCCTCGCAGGAAACCTTCCGGGCCCGCACCCGTTCGTGAATCGAGAGGACCCTCTGTTCGCCGGACGCAAGGAGTTCCTCCACCGCCCGGAGGGCTCCGTCTCCGTAGGCCGCGTGCAGCGGCTCCGGACCGAGCGGGCCTACCGGGATCACCACGTCGGCTCCCTCCCGCAAGGAGAGGAGGCGGCGCACCAGCCGTTCCTCGAGAAAGGGCATGTCGCAGGCGACGGCGAAGATCCAGGGGGTTCCCGCGTGCTTCAGTCCCGAATGGACCCCCGCCAGACTCCCCATCCCGGGGTAGAGATCCGGGACCATCCGGCAGGGAAGGAACGGGTAGAGGTCCGGGCTGTTCGTGACCACGATCACCTCCCGGAAGATCCGGGACATCCGCCCGTACACCTCCTCGATGAGCCTTCCCCCGCGCCAGGGGAGGAGCGCCTTGTTTTTCCCCATCCGGGTGGACGGCCCCCCGGCCAGGATCACTCCCGTGACCCCCTCCAACGGACCCTCGCTTTCGGAAGGAAGCGCGATCCTCCAGGGATGGGTGTACACGGTGAACCGTCCCCCCCGCACGTAGCCGAGGAGGGTGATCCCCGCCTCCCCGGCGATCCGGATCGCCAAGTCGGTCGGGGAGGTCCTCGAGGCGATGACGGAGATCCGCAAGGCCGCCCCCTTGGCCGCCATCTCCGAGGAGATCCGGCCGGAGCTGACGAGGATCTTCCCGGAGAGGTCGATCCCCTTGAGGAGCGCCTCCCCGGCGATCCGGTCGATCGTGTTGTGGCGGCCGATATCCTCGGCGGCCAGCAGGATCCTCTCCCCGTCCCCCGCCGCGGCGGAATGGATCCCCCCGTGGCTTTTGTACCTCTCCGCCTGCCGCCCGAGAGAATCCATCATGGCGAAGATCGCGCCGGGCGAAAACCGGTGTTCCCCGACCGGTTCCCGCGGTTCCTCCCGGCCGCCCGCCTCCCCGGCCTCCGGCAGGTGAAAGCCGACCCCTCCCCCGCAGCCGGAGGTCAGGATCGGCCGCAGCTGTTCCGGGACCTCCCCCCGGATTCTCACGCTGGCGCCGCCGGATTCCGGGCAGACCCCGAGCATCACGATGTCGTCCGCCCGCCCGACCATCCCCTGCATTCGGAGGAATCCCGCCACGAGATATTCGAGATCGTGCGGGGAAGCGATCAGGGTGGCGAGCGCGGTCCCGTTCACCGTGAGGTGGACCGGGAACTCCGATACGGGATGATGGTCGGCGGCCGCGAGCCGGCGGCCGTCGAACCGGAAAACGGGAAATCCCGGTCCGGCTCCCCCCGACCCGGGATCACGCGGCATCTATTTCCCCCGCCCGGATCTTTTTTTCACCTTGCCGTAGATCATGCTTTTCAGGGTGCCGGGATTGCCGATCGTGGTCAAGTGGATGTGAACGACCATGATCATGACGAAGAGGACTGAAAGGATCCCGCGCAGCACGAGGGAAAGGGTCACGACCCGATAGACCTCTCATCCTGTCCGTTTAGCTACCCACTATAGGTAATAATTTTCCCAGTCTGTTTTCACTGGACAGCCAATCGCATCAATAGAGTTTCAGAAGCATTCTCATTTCGACTGGTTACGATGGCCTAAAAAACGCCCGGAAGGGCATCAATATTGCTCTTCCCCTTGACATCATGATGGACACAACATATAGTACCCGAAAGATTACAAATCGGGTACTCACCACAGCATATTGAAACACCGTTTATTTTCAAACGGGAGGGTTTCGATGAGATCCCTGTTTGCGTTGCTGCTCATGGTTTTCCTGCTCGCGGGCGGGTATCTGTTCGCCGAGCCCGTATCCCCGGTTTCCTATGACTATCAGGACGACCCGGAGATCACCAGCTGGCTCTCCAAGAAGGAGGCGGCCCGGCTGATGCAGTACCATGGAGTCCAGGGGCTCAAGGTCACCGCCGCCGAGGTCTTCATCCCCCGGGACGGCCAATGGATCCGCGTATACCACGATCCGCCCTACCCGGCGGAGAAAAGCATCGCCTCCGGGAACCCGGAAGAAACCCTCCTCGCAAGCGCCGATCGATCCTGATCCGTCCTCCCCGATTCCCGCGCCCGCCGCGTCCCCCGTCGCTTTGAAAGACGGGATGCCCTTTTTTTTTTCAAGGCTCCATCCAGACGATTGACTTTTCCCATCCGCGGGCCTATTCTCACCCGGTATACAGGATACTGGATACAGGAGGGATCGAAACGCCTCTCGTAGCCAGCCCTCCCCGGGCTCAAACCGGATTCATGCTCGAAGTGGCAGCAAAAATCCACGATACCGCGAAAGGGATGGAGTCATGTCGGTACTTTCGAACACCGTAGCAAGGAAGCTGCTGATGGCGATCACCGGGTTCTTCATGCTCCTGTTCGTCATCGTGCACCTTCTCGGGAACTCCTCCATCTTCATCGGCCCGAGCGCGCTGAACACTTACGCGGAGAAGCTCCACAGCCTGGGCCCGCTGGTCTGGATCTTCCGCCTCTTCATGATCGCCATGCTGGCGATCCACGTCTTCTTCGGCATCCTGCTGACGCTGGAGAACTGGGCGGCGAACCCGAAGAAGTATGCGGTGAACCGGAAGCTCAAGGCCACCTTTTCCAGCGAGACGATGATCTGGACGGGTGCCCTGCTCCTGGCCTTCCTCGGCTACCACCTGGCCCAGTTCACCCTCCGGGTCACGCCGGACATCTCCCCCGAGGCGGTGGCGATCCGGCCGGGCGACGTCTTCTCGATGGTGATCGGCAGCTTCCGGATCGTACCGATCACGGCCGCCTACGTGGCCGCCATGGTGGTCCTCTTCCTCCACCTCCGCCACGGGATCCACAGCTTCCTGCAGACCCTGGGGCTTTCCAACGACCGGACCCTGCCGAAATACGTGGTGCTCGCGAACCTGCTCTCCGCCCTCTTCTTCGTGGGGTACAGCGCCATTCCCGTTCTCATTCTCATCGGCATCCTGAGCAGATAGGGGGTTCCCTGTGATACTCGACGGAAAATGCCCGACCGGACCGATCGAACAGACCTGGGACAAGCACCGCTTCGACATGAAGCTGGTGACCCCGGCGAACAAGCGCCAGTACAAGATCCTCGTGGTGGGAACCGGGCTGGCGGGCGCCTCGGCCGCCGCCTCCTTCGGGGAGCTGGGGTACAACGTGGAGGCCTTCTGCTACCAGGACAGCTCCCGCCGGGCCCACAGCATCGCGGCGCAGGGCGGGATCAACGCCGCGAAGAACTACCCCAACGACGGCGACAGCATCTTCCGGCTCTTCTACGACACCGTCAAGGGGGGCGACTTCCGTTCCCGTGAAGCGGACGTGTGGCGTCTGGCGCAGGTGAGCAACAACATCATCGACCAGTGCGTGGCGCAAGGAGTCCCCTTCGCCCGGGACTACGCCGGGTACCTGGACAATCGCTCCTTCGGCGGGGCGCAGGTCTCCCGCACCTTCTACGCCCGGGGACAGACGGGACAGCAGCTGCTGCTCGGCGCCTACTCGGCCCTCTCCCGGAATATCAAGCTGGGAACGGTGAAGATGTTCCCCCGCACCGAGATGCTCGACCTCGTGCTGGTGGACGGCGAGGCGAAGGGGATCACGATCCGGGACCTGGTCACCGGGGAAATCCGCTGCCACGTGGGCGATGCCGTGGTCCTCTGCACCGGGGGCTACGGGAACGTGTTCAATCTCTCCACGAACGCGCGGGGGTGCAGCGTCACCGCGATCTGGAAGGCCTACAAGAAGGGGGCCTTCTTCGCGAACCCCTGCTTCACGCAGATCCACCCCACCTGCATCCCGCAGGCGGGCGACTACCAGTCGAAGCTGACCCTCATGTCGGAGTCGCTGCGCAACGACGGCCGGATCTGGGTGCCGAAGAACCAGGGGGAAAAGAGAGCGGCCAACGACATCCCCGAGGAGGACCGCGACTACTTCCTCGAGCGGAAGTACCCCAGCTTCGGCAACCTCGCCCCGCGGGACGTCTCGTCGCGCGCCGCCAAGGAGCAGTGCGACGACGGGCGCGGGGTGGGACCCGGCGGCCTCGGCGTCTACCTCGATTTCCGGGATTCCATCGGGCGGCTCGGGGAAGACACGATCCGCGAGCGGTACGGGAACCTCTTCGAGATGTACGAGCGGATCACCGGCGAGGACGGCTACAAGGTGCCGATGCGGATCTACCCCGCCTCGCATTACGCGATGGGCGGGCTGTGGGTCGACTACAACCTGATGAGCAACGTCCCGGGGCTCTTCGTCCTCGGGGAGGCGAACTTCTCCGTCCACGGGGCGAACCGGCTCGGGGCGAGCGCGCTGATGCAGGGGCTCGCGGACGGCTACTTCGTCATTCCCTACACGATCGCCCCCTACCTCGTCTCGACCAGGCCGGGGAAGGCGAAGGAAGACCACCCCGAGTGCCGGAAGTCGATCGATGAGGTCAAGGCGTACACGAAGAAGCTCCTTTCGGTGAACGGGACGGAAACCCCGGGCGACTTCATGCGGAAGCTGGGGAACGTCACGTGGAACAACATCGGGATGGCCCGCAGCAAGGAGTCGCTGACGGAGACGCTCTCGAAGGTCCCGGAGATCCGGGAGCAGTTCTGGAGCAACGTGAAGGTGACCGGCTCCCCCTCCGAGATGAACCAGGTGCTCGAGAACGCCGGGCGGACGGCCGACCTGATCGAGTTCGCCGAGCTGCTCGCCCGCGACGCCCTGGTCCGGGACGAGTCCTGCGGGGCCCATTTCCGCGTGGAGCACCAGTACGAGGACGGGGAGGCCAAGCGCGACGACGCGAACTTCACCTACGTGGCCGCCTGGGGATATACGGGCGACGGGAAGACCCCCGAGCTCCACAAGGAGCCGCTCGAGTTCCAGGTGATCAAACCTGCGGTAAGGAGCTACAAATAATGAGCGGACACAGCGAACACAAGACGATGACGCTTACGCTGATCGTCTGGCGGCAGAACGGCTCGAAGACCCCCGGGCGGTTCGAGACCTACACCGCCAGGGAGATCACCGAGCACCACTCCTTCCTGGAGATGCTCGACGTGGTGAACGAGGATCTGATCAAGAGCGGGAAGGAGCCGATCGTCTTCGACCACGACTGCCGGGAGGGGATCTGCGGGACCTGCTCCCAGGTGATCAACGGCGTTCCCCACGGGGGACAGGACCGAACGACGGTCTGCCAGCTCCACATGCGCAAGTTCAAGGACGGCGACACGATCTACATCGAGCCGTGGCGCGCCCGCGCGTTTCCGGTCGTCAAGGACCTCGTGGTCGACCGCAACGCCCTCGACCGTATCATCGAGGCGGGCGGCTACACCTCCGCGCACACCGGCGGGGTTCCGGACGCCAACGCGCTGCCGATCCCGAAGCCCGACGCGGAGTACTCCATGGACGCCGCGGAGTGCATCGGCTGCGGCGCCTGCGTGGCGGCCTGCCCGAACAGCTCGGCGATGCTCTTCACCAGCGCCAAGGTCGCCCAGCTGGCCGCCCTCCCCCAGGGGAGAATCGAGGCGAAGGAGCGGGTCCAGGCCATGATCGATGCGATGCAGGACTGCGGCTTCGGGAACTGCTCGAACCACTACGAGTGCCAGGCCGCATGCCCGAAGGGGATCGACGTGAAGTTCATCGCGCATCTGAACCGGGAGTATATGAAGGCGCTGGTCTGACCGCGGCTCCCGGAGACCCGGCCCGGACGTGAGGGCCCCCTTCCAAACCGTCGTCGCGGGCGGCCGCCGGATCGAGTTCGCCTGGCAAGGTCCCGGCCCCGGCGACGCCCCGACGCTGGTCTTCCTGCACGACGGGATCGGCTGCGCGGCGACATGGCGCGACGTTCCCGAAGCGCTCGCACGCGAGACGGGGTGCGGCGCGCTCGTCTACAGCCGGGCCGGGTACGGCGGTTCCGACCCGGTCCCGCTGCCGAGGCCGCTCACCTACATGCACGAGGAGGGTTTCTACGGTCTTCCCGCGGTCCTCGACGCGACCGGCGTCCGGACGGCCCTGCTCGTCGGGCACAGCGACGGGGGCTCCATCGCGCTGATCCACGCCTCCCGGCCGGAAGCCGATCCCCGGGTGCGCGCCCTGCTGCTCGTGGCGCCGCACGTGTTCTGCGAGGAGGTAACGGTCCGCGCCATCGAGCAGTCCCGGGAGGAGTACCTCCACGGCGACCTGCGGGAGAGGCTTGCCCGGCACCACGGCGAAAACGTCGACTGCGCCTTCTGGGGCTGGAACCGGGCCTGGCTGGACCCCGGCTTTCTCGACTGGAACATCGAGGAGTTCCTCCCCGCCGTCACGGTCCCGGTTCTCGTGGTCCAGGGGCTCGACGACCCGTACGGGACCCTCCGTCAGGTCGAGGCGATCGAGCGTCAATGCGGCGGTCCCGTCCGGCGCTTCGTCCTCGATCGGTGCGGCCACAGCCCGCACCGCGACCAGCGCGAACGCACCCTCTCCGCGATGGCCGACTTCGTCCGCGCCCGGATCTGAATCCTTCCCTCCGGAAAAGAACTCATACCGTAAGACCTTTACCTTCGGAGGATACGGAAATGCGGGAATCTCGCGAACTTCCGGTCAGGGTCTTCACCGACTACACCTGACCGTTCTGCTACGTGGGCGAGAGGCGTCTCGCCCGTCTGGGCACCCGGGTCCCCTTGAAGGTCGAACGTGTTTTCACGGAGATCCATCCGGACACTCCTCCTCAAGGATCGCCCATCTCCAGCCTGGGATATCCACCGGAACGATGGGCGCGGATGATGGACTCCCTCGCGCAGATGGGGTCCGAGGAGGATATCGTCTTCGCCGAAAGGACGTTTATGATAAATTCCCACAAGGCGCTTTTGCTCGCGGAGGCAGCCAGGGAACTCGATCCCGACCGGTTCGAGGAGCTGAACGAACGGCTGTTCCGGGGCTATTTCTCGGAGGGGAAGAACCTCGGGGACGAAGAGGTGCTTCGGCGGATCGCGTCGGAAGCCGGCCTTCCCGCCGATACGGTGGACCGCGCCTGGAGCGACCCGGCGTACGAAGAGAGGCTGGAGAAGCAGAAACAGATCGCCTCCGCGACCGGCGTGACGGGGATCCCCACCTTCGTCGTCGGGGAAAAATTCGTCCTGGAAGGGGCCGTGCCCCTGGAGCTGCTGATCCATGCGGTGAATCAGTCCCGGTCCGGCCCGTAAACGCTTTCCGGACCGCATCTGAACTCGTTCCACGAGGAGGGAACCGTCATGCCGATGAAAGACAAAGTGGCCCTGGTGACCGGTGCAAGCCGGGGAATCGGCGCGGCCACGGCCAGGATGCTGGCCAGGCACGGCGCGGCCGTCGCGGTGAACTACTTCCGGAGCGCGAACGCCGCCCGCAAGGTGGTGTCGGAGATCGTGGACGAAGGCGGGAACGCGATCGCCGTCCGGGCGGACGTGAGGAACATGAACCAGGTGGAAGCGATGTCCCGGAAGGTGGCGGAAACGCTGGGCCCGATCGACACCCTCGTCCTGAACGCCTCCATCTCGTTCCCGGTTCTCCCCTTCCTCAAAATTCCATGGAAGGACTTCCAGGCGAAACTCGTGGGAGAGTTGCAGGCCGCGTTCTTCTGCTGCAAGGCCGTGGTCCCCGCGATGGTGATGAGAAAAAAAGGATGCATCATCGGGATCAGCAGCGGTCTCTCCCGGGTTGTGGGAGAAGGGTTCTGCGCGCACAGCACGGCCAAGTCCGGCCTGGACGCCTTCATGAAATCGCTGGCCCTGGAGCTGGGTCCCAAGGGGATCCGGGTCAACGTGGTGGCGCCGGGCCTTACCGAGACCGATGCCACCGCCTTCCTCTCGAAAAAGGAAAAGGACGCAGCCGCCCTGATCACCCCCTTGAAGCGGATCGGTCTCCCCGATGATGTGGCGGGGGCGGTCGTCCTGCTGGCCTCCGAAGAGGCACGGTTTGTCTCGGGGGCATATCTCCCGGTAAGCGGCGGGATCCACATGACCTGAGCCTGACCTGCCCCCGATCTTCGGCGGGGAGGCATCGCCCGGGCATGGAACGTGAGGAATGCCCCTGCAGAAAACGTATTTCCGTTGCTCGCTGAAACGGGGACGTCCAACTGGACTGTGGAGGGATATGCCCGGAGGTCAGTACCTTTCTGGAGATCCCCTGCAGGAACCCCTCTTCACTCGTAACAATATTTTCTGATCTTTGACGCCAGTTTTTCCTCAAGATCATGCTTCCATGTATTGGGCATGCCCACCAGAAAGGGGAAAGGAGAACTGGATCGTCTTATTCTCTTCACACCCACTTTCTCTCCGGGGTACACGTAGATGTTGATGCGGGTGCCAGGGCGTGGATCCGCATACAGATGGTAGCCATCCATTCCCCTCCGATACGATACCCAATTCCCTTCCTCACGCTTTGTGAAACCAACTCCCTTCAGGCGCTCCTCCGCCCATTCAAGGCCTTCCTGTGAGCGGCAGCTCCCCGCGAATCCCTCCAACAGGCCCCCCACTATCCCGGGGCCTATCAGGAAAACAGGCTCCGTCTTGTGACGATGGTCGAGTTTCATCGGAATCACGGGTCAACCTCTTCCGAAGACGCAGGGAACACGATCACCCCTTACGCGACAATCTTTACGCAGTTCTGGCCTCCGAATTCATTCGCGACGCCGCAAGAACAATATGGATCGTTCTCCCGGTTGCCGTCGGCAAAAAAACGGTACTCGTATCTTCCCGTTTCAAGGGAGAGAGTCGCCTTCCACGTTCCCTTCTTATCCTTTTTCATCGGATTCGCCTGGGTATTCCAGTGGTTGAAACTCCCTGCCAGGGAAACTTCCTTCGCCTCCGGGGCAGATATTTCGAATTTATTATATAAAACAATTACTTTCAAGATATTCCATTCACGTACAAATGTCAACTACCCGTTACCCGTTACCTATCCCTTAATGATTAGTTAGGCCTTTGCCCGTTTCGGATGAACCAACCGAAGCTCTTGTTCGATCCGCTCACCCAAGAAAATCTTGAGCAATGACTGATAGGGAACATCCCGCTTGTTCGCCAGGAGTTTCAGTTCCTCAATCATTGATTCGGGAAGCCGCACGGAGATGGTCCTAAGAGATGGTTTAAGATTTGGAAAAACCACCCGCTGCGCTTTCTTCCAGTTCACATACTCCGTCGAATCCGCAGATTCCCAGAACCGCCTCTCTTCGGCCTCCGATGCAAATTTGGGTACTTTTTTCATGATGACTCGTACACCTTCCTTTCCTTCCGATTCATGTCCCGCGCCGATATGACTCGGATCATGTCCTTTCTGACCACGATCACGACGAACAGGAGCCGCCCTCCATGGCCCACGGCCAGCACCTTGGCCCATTCCGCCTCGGCGAGCTTCCGGTAGACCGCCAGCCCTTCCTCTCCAAGGATACGCGCGTACGTCTGCGCGGCGCCGTGGAAGGTATCCCAATCCGTTCGCAATTCCCATTCGAAGAGCCTCCTTGCCAACGCTTCCGGCTCGGGTTTGGCCTTCTTGCACGCCTCGTGATGGATTTCCTGGAGACGTTCGAGGATTCCGCCCATGTGGCCGTCCGAGTCGTCGACGGATTCGATCGCCTTTTCGACGGCGCGGTAATCCACGAAACCGCCTGCGTCGACCGCCTCGTCGATGGCCCGACGATACGTGGCCACATCAAGCCCCTTTGGGCCTTTCCTCGCCGCCTTCATGAGCAGACGCTGCCGCAATCGGTCGTCCTCCATCGCCTGATCGACGAGCATGTCGGCAAGCGTGCCTTTGTCCATTGTCGCAAGACGGGTTCGGACGTCCTGCATCGTCACGGCCGGCTTCGACCGGCTCTTGCCGTGTGTCACCGGATGCCTGCCCTCGATCCATGTATTCCGGCCAATCGCGGACAGGGTTCCGAACTTGTCGCGACAGAGAGCATTGCTGATATTTTTCTCGTCCGTCCTTAGAGGACGGTTCGCTTCCTGTATCGGTCCAGAAATTCCCGCGGCGTGAGAACCATCACGCGTTGGCGCAGCCTGCCGGGAAAATGGACCCGGTTCCCCGTGACAAGACATGCCGCCCGCCCGGCGATTGCGACCTCAAGGAACGGTTCGTCGGCGGGATCGGGAAGGGCTTTCCGCAGGGGCGAAGACGCCACCGTCCGCCCCCTGAGGTCGATGAAATCCAGTAACGCATCGACCTTTTCCTCTTCGAACCGGAATTTCGGCCGTTTCAGGACTTCGCTGTATTCGGTCACGATCCGGGCATCGAGACAGAGGGTCAATTCCCCGGAGGAAACCATCCGTACGATCTCCCCGCACGGACCGAACGGCGACAACAGGCCCGCCACGAGGACGTTCGTGTCGAGGACGATGTTCAACGGCGGCGCTTTTCCCGGACCGCCCTGATCTCCGCATCGATCTCTTCGGAAGACAATCTGTCGGTTCCCTGCTCCGCCGACCGGCGCTGAATGGCCGCTACCGCTGCGATGGCCCGGGCCTGGCGAATCGCCGCCAACGACTCCTCGACGTTCGACTCACCGACCGATGACAGAATGGCGATGGGCCGGCCGTTGCTGGTGACGACCATCTCCTTCTCTCCCGGCAGATCCTTCCAGACTTTCGCGGCCTTTCCCCGCAAATCGCGCACGCTCAGAAATTTCATATCGCGTCCTCCATCGTGTAACGATTATGTACACGATCGTTGCGCAATGTCAACGGCAACATGGACTATAATCCCCAGCAACCGGGCGAGGCCCAGGGTGTCCTGCAGTTCATACCATGCGAATGCGTTCGTTGAAGTTCACAGTAAAGCCGGGGGGAAAGAAAACAGCCTCAGGTCGACATTCTTCGGCCCGCTGGGATTGGAGCGCTCTCAGCCAGTTCCTCGAACTGGCTGATCCGGACCGCGCCATCCGGGAAGACGGCCTTGATCTCCAGTTGGCCTCCCATCGCCTCGATGAAATTCCGCAGAGTGCTGATGTACATATCCGTCCTTCGCTCGAGCTTCGAGACGGACGCCTGGTTGATCCGGAGGATCTCCGCGAGATGCTTCTGGGACATCTCCCGTGCGTGCCGCAGCTCGTATAGCGGCATCTCGGCCAGCATCTCCTTGGCCCTCGTCTCCGCCCTCGCCCTGGACGCGGGAGACATTTTTGCTCTTAGTTCCCCATATGGACGCGTCCGGATTTTTTTCATGGCTTATTCCTCTCCTCTTCCAATGACTTCAAGTGTTCGTCATATATCTTTTCGGCTTTCGGGACATACTTCCTGTACCATCTGTCATCCCCGAATTTCTTTCCTCCGATGAGCAGGAGTGCAACCCGGCGCGGATCGAACGCATAAAGCACACGATATGGTTCACCCTCGTGTTGTATCCGCAGTTCACGCATGTTCCCGTGACGCGATCCCCTGACATCCGAGCTGTATGGATACGGAAGCGCAGGACCAAGCTCTTCCAACAATCGGACCGACGCATCCACGCTTTCCTGTTCTCCTTCGCCCAGGGAATCCCACCATGCCCCGAACTCGTTCGTGTACTCGACAGCCCACCTCATTCCGGATTATGCCTCTGGGGGAATGTGTTGTCAATGCCTTCCAAGGAATAATTCAGAGTGCCCACATGAGCACAGTAGAATGGGTAACCCTTTGCCGGTCCACTTACCGAACACCAGGAGTCCGAGACCCATCCTGTATATCCCCACAAACATCAGGTTTCCTCAGGAAATCCTGTCTTGTATGAATATATTGCACGGTGAATGCCAGCCGGGGGCCGTGCAGACGCAGCGTGTCACTTGGACTCCGTCCCGCACTGCTACAACTTGAACGCGCTTGCAGGAGACGGACAACAGCAAGCGAATTTGGTATGCCTATGCCGCGGTTCTCAGAATTTAGGTCTGTCGAGTGCTTTGACGCGACCCTGGCCACTGTGTCCGGCACGCTGGAGTTGTCGAGACCCTACTCGCCTTTCACCGATCAGAGCGATTGGAGATGCAGGATGCCGGCGTCGACGGCGTCCTTCGCGAGCTCGACAAGATGACTGTGGTGGGTGAGGAAGATGACCTGCGTTCTCTTCGCCAGCTCCGCCATGATGTTGAGCGCCGCCTTCGCCCGGATATCGTCGAAGTTCACCAAGGCGTCATCGACGAGCAGCGGAAGCGGCTCGCCCTCCCCGCCGAATTTTTCGAGGGAGGCCCCCCGTAGGGCGAGATACAGCTGGTCCTGAGTGCCGTCGCTCATCCCCTGCACCGAAACCTTCTCGCTTCCCGGCCGCAAACCGACGAGAACGGGGGTGTCCCCGGCGTCGTAATCGGGGGCAAGACCTGCGAACCTCCCTTGCGTCACGCTCGCAAACAATTCCGACGCGCGGCGAAGCACAGGCCCCTGGCTGCGTTCCCGGTACCGCTCGATCTCCGCCCGCAACACCTTGGCCGCAAGTCGGAACTGAATGGGACATCTCCGCCATAGCCCGGAAATTCCTCGACTGGTATCTCGCCAACCCGGAGCGCCGCTCCGATTGGGACGAACTGGCGCGGGCAACCGACCCGCAAAACTTCCCTCTGGACCGGGCCGCCAGGCACCTGGTCAACATGCCGCTCGGAAAGATGGCAAGAACGGGGGAAAAGTTCTTTGAACTGGACCGTGGCAAGGCCCGCTTTGCGATCCGGATGAACTGCCGGGAATATTGGGGCGATCCTCGATTCCTGGACCTGCTCGCCGACCGGGTCAGGTACGCCCTGGCGCGCTACTTCTACCGGAAAGAGGCTGAAACGGATATTCCCATCGCCACCGCCCGATCCACCTACGCGGATTCCCTTACAAAGGCCGTCGCGGAAAACCTGGATGAAATCATGAATGGAGAGGAAGTGACCTTCGAAACCGGCGAGAGAGGCGGCTATCCGGGAGACATGACGGTTACCTTGCTACCCGACAACAATCGAACCTTCAAAGCGATATGGAGCAACCAGGATATCACCCGCTTTCCGGCTCGAATCAAGGCCGTCGCCACGGGGCTCTTCAGAAACGGTTGTTACGGAAAGTTCCGAATCATCCACCACGCTGGGAATATAACCGTAAGAAGAGTTTGATCCGCCGCCAGGTTGCGTCGCCCTCAGCCGGACGGTCAAATACCGTGCGGAATGACTACAGGTGCGCGGAATCTTTCCGGCTGAGTATATAAGACCGGAGGACCGGGACGTCCGCCGGGGCCCAGTCGAGATCCAGAGATCTCCCCAGGAGATCTCCTTGTGTTCCAAGAGCTCGATGGATCCCCCGGCGATTCTACAGACCAAAGGGAGGAGCGCGATGGCCTTGTCGGCATACCTGTACGGTGAGGCCGGCAGAGACCGGAGGATTTCCACATCGACGCCCATCTCCTCCCGGATCTCCCTGACAAGGCAGGTTTCCGGAGTCTCTCCCTCTCCAACCTTGCCGCCGGGGAATTCCCATTTGAGCGGCAGGCTCATCGTTTTGCTGCGCTGGGCGGCCAGAATGTGGCCATCCCTTTCAATGACGGCGCAGGTTACCCTCAAGGCGCTGGGATTGTTCATTACTCTTCCATTTCGAAATTTATTTTCGGGATATTTCCCGCCGTCACTTCATCCACATCACAAGGTTAAGAAACGCCACAGAAAGCAGCATCTTGCCTCGCTATCCTCGAAAGACGCACTCGTTGTGCCATCTCAGGTATTCCGCGGATGGGCGATGCACCGGGTTTCCGGGCGGACGGACTGGTTCGCCGTGCAGCCTGTAATAGTCACGACCGTTCTCGAACTCCTCCCGAATGCGGCGGCTGACCTCGACGACAAGGTCCGGCGTCACGGTCACGTAGCCCCGGTCGAACAGGGCGTGAAGGTCTCTGCGCAGAAGCAGGCCGTTTTCGACCCGGTGCCCGCCGCTGTCCGAATACGGCTTGATATGGGCGGCATCCAGAGCAGGAAGAGTACGCTCATTGGTCAGCGCGCAACGCCGCTCATACGCATCCGTCACTATCACGCGAAAGGATCCCTGGCCAAGACGGGGTAGTGACAAGATCGGCCTGCCGTACCTCGCTTCTTCTTCCCGCACCTCCAAGGCGGCTCCTCTTGCAGTCTGCAACCGGGCCCAAAGCGTCAGGCCGGGTTCAACCGTCAGGTCGTAGCCGCGCCCCTGGACGATGTTCGGGCTCCAATCGTGCGGCACCCCAACCCACTGGTCTTCACGGAGGAAGAACGGCTGCTCGAGGAGAATGCATCCGATGATGTAATCAGTGGAATGATCCTGCCCTTGACGGCGATATCGTTCGACGCGGGACCGCATCTGCACGAGATCAGCGGCGCCGTTTGCCATCCCGAAGGCCTCCCACGCAAGGCTGATCGGCAACAGACTGGAATGCGCGAAGAGACCTCCACCGACGATGTAATTCCGCGGACTGTGCAGCTTGAAGAGGAACAGCTCGCCGGGGTTCAGGGCACGGAACTGGCGGGAGCCGGAAGGTTGCCAGAAGTTCACCTCCTCGAGCTCCGGGCGGGTGCGCAGCAGATCGAACCAGTCCCAGTCGGTGATCCCTACGAATGCATTCATGCACTCGCTCGCCTGGCCTGCGGGCTCATGACGATCCCTTCCTGCTCTCTGCTACGGACGATTCCCCGTCTCCATCCGGCTCCTGAAAAAGTTCTCTGTTTCCCTGTCGAGGAAATGAACGTAACACCCCTTCATACCCCTTGAAAGAAGGACCCTGTAGGTGTTTTTTACCAGGTTGACGAATTTGTCTCCGGATCTCTTCACAACGGTATCGTACGACTGACGTCTGTCCCCGACCCACTCCTGCCGGTCGAACCTGTAGATCAGGTCCGCACCGAATATGACGCCCACGAAATCGAACTCGAAACCTTGCGCCGTGTAGATACAGCCGATCTGATCGATGCCCCCCGGCTGATGGGCCCACAGCGATGCTTTGGGAATTCCCTTCGCCAGCCGGGATGCCTCCGGCCTTGCGTTCCAGGGCCGCAGGTAATCGCCGATCGCCACGTCCTCCACCAGGGTCCCGTCCGGCCTGGGCTTCGACCATTGCCAACAGAAGCCGGCGCTCATCCGGGCCGTGTAACCCTGAGCGGCTTTGTCCCGGATGGCTCCCTCAAGCGCCTGGGGTGAATCGAAGATCTCGAAGTCGAAGGACTCGTTCCCTTCCCACAGGACGTTGACCGTGCGCCGGATGCCTAGGGTATTGTCTATCCAGTTCACGAAGGCGTCCGATCCGCTGCAGCGGAACTGTGCCTCGAGCTCGTATTCGAAGATGCTGCATTTCATCGCCTGCGCGTGCCGCCGGATATACTCCACGGAGCCGATTTCGTTCGGCCGCACTACCTGGACGTCGTCGATCAGGAAAACGCACACTTTGGCGGCCCGCAACAGTTCCCCTATTTGCTCGAGGTCGGAGCGATCTGCCGAGGCAGTGAAGCGGCTGGCGCTGGTCTTGCGGATGCGGTGAGACTCATCCGCGATCAGGACATCGATCTCATCGGCCTGGGCGGCCGAATAGCTGTTGAAGTACTTGAACTGCACGGCTCCCCGGTTCCCGATGATGTTCCGGAGCGTCTCCGTGAATGCCCTCGACCCCGTGGCATAGTGGGCGTTGTAGCTGTTCAGCAGCAGGTCCGCCATGAGCTTGATGGCGATCACCGATTTGCCGGTCCCGGGGCCTCCCTTGATGATGATGGCGGTCTTGCGCCTGTCATGGAACCCCTTCTTCGCCAACGCGCGCACTTTGTCGTACGCGACGACCTGCTCATCCAGGAGGACATACCGGGAATTTCCGTTGATGACCTGCCCCACGTGCTCCATCAACTTTCGGCTGGGCCGGTAACGGCTTTCTTCGACCCGCTTCAGGACCTCCATGCCCCGGCCGGAACAAAGCCTCTCCTGCAGATAGCCCATGAGTGCCGGAGCATCATCCATGGTGAAAATCGGATCGCTTCTCAGCACGCCTTCAAACTTCGTATCGTACAGAACATCATCGGGATCATGGGGATAGTTGTGGAGATAGGCGCATGCCGCAAGGGACACAGGGTCATTTCCCTCGTGGAATGCCGTATGGGTATCCGACAGGTACATCCGGTAGCGTCCTACCTGCGCCGACGGATGCAGGACCTCCCGCGTCGTTCCCCCAACGAATGTGGCAACCTCGTTCTCCCCGTCCGCAGGGCCGCACTTCTCCCACTGCTTGAGCTCGACGATCACCGCGTTGTCGGCGTTGCTCTGCCCCTTTCCGGTGACCATGAAATCGAGACGACGGGAGGTGAGAGGAAGCTGGTACTCGAGCATGACTCCATGGTCCAGCAGTTCTCCGTATTGGAGTATCCCGGCCATGGCCCGGAGAGAGTTCTGCCACGAATGGACTTCGGCCTGGGGCGGGTTGTACCGGTAATGACCGAAGAAGGCATTCCTGAGCTTGCCGGCGATCTGGTTCAGGACCGTGTCTTCGACGAACTGTCCCGAGGTGCCGGCGTAGAGTCTCATTCGTCAGAGGTCGGTATATTTCGCTGCGCGGTTGCGGGCCTTGTCCACCGGATATTTTTCCTCGTTAGCCGCAAGCTTTTCGAGGACGATTTCCTCGAAGTCGAGCTTGTACTTCTCGAGGAGCATCAGGGCGAATATGAGCACGTCGGCCAGTTCTTCCCGAACCCGCTTCGGATCAGCGTCCTCCGGTTTTTTCCACAGGAACTGTTCGTTGAGCTCGGCGGCTTCGACGGAAAGCCCGAGGGCCAGGTCTTTGGGGTTGTGGAACTGGGCCCAGTTGCGCCGATCCCGGAATTCAAGAATCCGTGAAATAAGTTTATCCAAATCGCACTTCATGAAACCCCTCCGCTGCCCGGTCCCCCATATTGAATCACTGCCCTCGCATCAAGTCGAGGGATAGGTGACCTGCTCCCGGTTCTTCCCCGCACACTCCCCTGCCACATGGGCTACATACTCCCGATATCGGTCCGGGGAGATGACCCGGAAGTACGGCATCCAGCGCGCGAGGTGCTCGCGCAGGTCCATCTCGTTGTGGGCGTCGAAGGCCAGGACGAGGTTGCCGTTTCCCTTCCGCTCCACGATCTCCTGGCGGGGGAAGAAGAGCTTCCGCTCGAAGAAGTGGGCGACCTCCGCGTCGAACTCCACCGTCACCCGGTCGGGCGGGGCGTCGTGGAACCAGGCGGTCTGCGCCTCGGCCAGGGCTTGGCGGATCGGATCGGGGACTTCCGCGTAGCTCCTCCCCGCGGGCCGCACCCCCTCGATCATGTCGAGCAGGAATTTCTTCAGCATCCCGTCGTGCCGCGCCGCAAGGTACCAGAACCCGCCCGCGTAGAGGATCCGGTACGGCTCCACCGTGTAGCGCTTGCCGGACTTGCGGTAGCCGAAGGAGATCACCTCGCGGTTCTTGATGTGCCGCTCCAGGTCGAGCTGGACGGCCGCCACCTTCTCCATGTCGATCGCCTCGTCCTTGACGATCCGGTAGACGTCGGGCATCCGGAAGATCCGGTTCTTGAGCGACGTGAGGAATTTGGAGTGCTCGGGGCCGAAGATGTGGACCGCGTAGTCGATCAGGGCGCACACCAGCGACATCTCGGAGACGTTCAGGATCTTGTCGCTCACCACGTAGTCCGATGTGAGCGTGTAGCTGTGCTTTTCCTCGTCCGCGATAACGCACGGCAGGGCGGAAAGGTACAGGAGGTACCGCTGGGCCGTCCGGATGTTCACGCCGAACTCCTCGGCCACGACCCGCGAGGTGAGGACCTTCCGCTCGTTCAGGAGCCGCAGGAGCCGAAGCGCCCAGTCCATCATGGCCGGCTTGGTCATGGGGCGGGGCTTGGTCCGCCGCTTCGCCCCCCCGGACCAGGATCTCCTGGTCTTGGCCATCGCGCCCCTCCGCGCAAACTTGTCTGACTGCCGACTCCACGAATGTATCGCATCCCCCCGGGAAGGTACATCCGCCGAATCCGCCGGCTTCGATCGCGCTTTGCCATTTCCTTAATCTTTCCCGAGGCCCTTTGATCCGCCCCTTTGGGAGCGCGCTCCGGGGCCCTGGCACTCGAAGCACTCCCAGTACGCCCTTCCCTTCGCGCCCCGTTCGCGCGGAACGTGGATCACCCGCTCCTCCCGGCAGGAGAGGCACACAAGCGTCACGGCCATGAGTTTTCCCTGTTCCAATGGCCTCCGTCGCGGCGGCATCCGCTGCCCCCCCGTCTTTTGGGTCAGGATACGGGGAGGATGCGACAGTCCCTGTCGCATGGGAGCGAGAGAAGTCGACTCCGTAACCTATCCGGGGGCCTCTCAGCGCAACTGATGGCGAATCGCCATCAGCCTTCAAGAAATACCCTCGCATTCACCGAGACCATCAATGATGTGAGCGACCCGGCCGAAAGGGGAGGAAAGCGATACCTTGAGGTCGCAAATTGTGACCTCAAAAAAACCTCATTGTTTTCGTGACGTCCGGAGCCAATGGGCACGAGAATTGATGAGCAATCCGGCATGAGCGCCGATTTGAAATCGCAAATTGCGATATCAAAGCCACCCATTCGGGCGGAGGATATTTCTCAACGAATTCATATAATTCGTGGTCATCGTGTAATGCTGGATGCGGACCTGGCGGGATTGTACAGGGTGCCGACAAAGGTCTTTAATCAGGCTGTCAGACGGAACGCGGAACGATTCCCGGTAGATTTTATGTTCCAACTCTCGCGGGACGAAGCCCATTCTCTAAGGTCACAAATTGTGACCTTAGAGAGGCCCGGACGAGGCAAGTATCGGAAATATTTGCCTTTTGCCTTCACGGAGCAAGGCGTTGCCATGCTATCGGGTGTCCTCAACAGCCCGCGCGCCGTGCAAGTCAACATCGCCATCATGCGCGCGTTTGTCCGGATGCGGCGCATGCTCGTATCCCACGAGGAACTGGCACGAAAGGTGGACGCGCTCGAAGGAACGTATGACGCCCAATTTCGCGTGGTCTTCGACGCGATCCGGGCGCTCATGGAACCGCCCAGGATTCCAGGTCGGCGGATCGGGTTCTGAACCCTCGCCGGAAAGGACTTGTATGAATTTCGGCCGGGAATTGACAATACAGGTTATAGCCTGTATCCTTCAGGTATGACGGGCAAGGAGCTCGTCAGAATACTGAAGGCCGCCGGATGGGTTGAGGACCGGATAGAAGGTTCCCATCACATTCTCGTAAAAGGAACAAGGACGATATCGGTACCGGTACACGGGAAGAAAGATCTGAAGAAAGGAACATTGGAAGCACTCCGAAAGCTGGGTGGCCTGAAATGAAAATTGCATATCCCCTCAAAATCCACAAAGCCGAAGAAGGAGGATACTGGGCGGAGTTTCCCGGTCTTCCCGGTTGCGTTACCGAGGGAGACACGGAAGAAGAGCTTCTGAAAATGGCGAAAGACGCTCTTTCCGGGTGGCTTGCGGTGCGCTTTGAACGCAATTTTTCGATTCCCGAAGCGAAGTCCCTGAAGGGGAAAAACGTTCGCTGGGTCGAGCCCAGTCCCCAGGTATGTATCGCTTTGATGATTCGAAAAATTCGTACTGAATTGGGACTGAGCCAAAAAGAGGTGGCACGCCGCCTTCGCATCACGTACCAGTCCTACCAGGCATGGGAAAACCCAAAGGTCGCCAATCCCACGCTCAAACAACTGTCGAAGTTGGCTGATGCCGTCGGCAAGAAATTAATCGTCGAAATGGCGTGAAGTCACAAATTGTGACTTCACGCGGTCGGGGGGCCGCTTACTTCTTTTTCCTGACCGGCGCGCGCCCCTTCCCTTTTCGCGCCGCAGCCTCCCTCGCCCAGGAGGCCAGCTGCTCCTCGTCCTCGACGATCTCTTCCGGGACCTCGTAATACATCGTAGACGATGGCGAAGAAATCCGCCCCCAGGTAGAGCCCGTACCCGCCGAACATGGATCGGCAGGTGACGCCCTCCAGGGAGCGCAGCTGATCGAGCACGAAGTCCCGGAAGGAATCCTCTTTCCTTTTTGCGCACATGACCGCATAACCCTCAAGTATCCGTCTACCGGCTCGGCTCGCCGGTCCGGCAGGGCTGCATCAAGCGATTCGTCGAATGCCTTTTGAGCACTTCGCTCGTCGTGTCGCTGAGGATGTCGACGGGAATCATTCGATTCCTCCCTGCCCGATCGCTTTGCCGATCGAGTAGGCACGTCCGAGACGCTTTCCTACCCCGTGGTAGGTGTTGATCTCCGGGTCGAAGAGGATCGGCCTCACCTTCTCGATGTCGGGAAGTCCCTTCTCGCCGAGCACGGATTCCTCGGCCTTCACGTCCAGGATCTCCCCGACGAACTGGGTGTGCAGCCCGATCTCCAGCGTATGGAGAAGCCGACACTCGAGGACAAGGGGAAATTCCCCGACGTACGGTGCGTCCACGAGGATGCTCCGGACGGGGGTGAGCCCGGCGGCGGCGAACTTGTCGGCGTTCTTCCCGGATACGATGCCGATATAATCCGCTTCCCGGGCATGGGCCTCGGAGGGGACGCTGATCGTGAACGCCTTCCGCCCCACGATGTTCCCATAC
>MGPV01000011.1:9152-9355 GCA_001797615.1 Deltaproteobacteria bacterium GWC2_65_14 | reverse complement strand
AACACCAGGATAGAGAACTACCTCACATCGTCAAGCCTGGCTATTCTCTTTTCGCTCTTTAATTTTGTTGTTTTCGGGGTGGTCCTTGCCATCTACAGTCTCCCTGTGCTTCTTGTCTTCATTGCGGGGACAGCGTTGTACATACTTTACGTCACCCTCTTCATGCCTTCACGTGAACGTCTTGATAATATCAGGTTCATGCA
>MGPV01000011.1:6937-9032 GCA_001797615.1 Deltaproteobacteria bacterium GWC2_65_14 | reverse complement strand
TACCCGGATAAAAGGACTCAGGATACTGCAATTCCAGACTGCAGGCGGGACACTCATTCACGAATCTGCAAATATCATTATCACGGTAATATCTGCAACGCTGGTCATCAACGGCTCAATGACACTGGGTATGATGCTTGCGGTGCAATTTATCACCGGCCAGCTTAACGGCCCGGTGTCACAGATCGTAAACTTCATGAGAGCGACACAGGATGCCAGGATCAGCCTTGAACGGCTTGCGGAGGTGCATGCCATGGAGACTGAGAGGCAGCAGAATGAAGCTTCGGCCGTGATGCCCGAGGAGGTGCTCACGGCGTGCGGCGCCGACGCCGGCATCCGGGGCGACGGGGAGTTCGCTTTTGCCGAGATCGCGAACAGGGCGCGAAACGGACGACGCTGGGACGACGCTCCGAACCTGATCCTCAGGCGCGACGGGAAATGGCATCGCAACCCGGCCTCGACTCCTTCGTTGGCCCTTCTCCCTCCCATGACACGCGGATGGGTGGACAACCCCCGCTACTTCCTCGAGGGGGGGCAGGCCGGCGTCGAGACCAAGCGGGGCTGTCCGCACCGGTGCATCTATTGCGCGGATCCGGTCGCGAAAGGAAAAAGCTCCCGGCTTCGCCCTCCCCGGTCCGTCGTGGAAGAACTTGCGCGCCTGCTCGACCAGGGGATCGACCACTTCCACACATGCGACAGCGAGTTCAACGTTCCTGAGAGCCATGCCGTCGCCGTGTGCCGCGAAATCGCCCGCCGCGGTCTTGGGGGTCGCCTTCGATGGTATGCCTACTGCGCGCCGGGTTCGTTCTCCCGGGACCTCGCGGCCTGGATGCAGCGGGCGGGGTGCGCGGGAATCAATTTCGGAACCGACAGCGGCGACGCGGAAATGCTGAGGCGGCTCGGCCGCGACTTCGGTCCCGACGAAATCCTGCGTGCGTCCCGCCTGTGCCGGGACCATGGCATGGCCGTGATGCTCGACCTGCTGATCGGCGCCCCCGGCGAAACGCGGGAGAGCGTGGGGAGGACGATCGATCTGATGAAGCAGGCGTCGCCGGACTGCGTCGGCGTCGCGGTAGGCGTCCGGGTCTACCCCGGTACGGAATTCGCGAAACGGGTGCTGCGCGGCGACGGGGCGGCGGGACTGGTGGGGGGGAAGGACCTTTCGAAGCCGGTCTTCTTCATCGAGCCTGGCGTGGCGCCCATCCTGTCCGATCTCCTCGATGCGCTCATCGCCGGGGACGGGCGATTCCTCTTCTTCGACGCCGGCCGGCCGGACAGGAACTACAACTACAACGCCAACCGGCTTCTCGTCGACGCCATCCGGGAAGGGTACCGCGGGGCCTACTGGGACATCCTCCGTCGTTATCGGGGGCGAGGGGCCTGAGCGCCGCAACCCGCCGAGCTCGGATCGGGACGGTCCAGGACCAGGTTACGAGGGAGCCGAGAGTCATGATCGTCGGCCCGGGCTCTCACACCGTGGCGGGATTTGGCGACCAGCTTCAATGGGGGAAGAAAACCCCGATCGACACGCGTGGCGGCATGGTTTTTCCGTGACGAGGAGAGAGCGATGGACATGAGACTGAAGGAAGACTTCCTGAATCGGTGGGAGAAGTATTTCGGAGGGGCGGAGGCACCCATCACCTGCTGGTACACCGACGATGAGGGCTCGGCCGATCGGGCGGAGCCGCCGAAAGGCCACCGGTGCGTTCTCGCGGACCTGAAGAAGATCCGGCAGGGGGCAAGCCTGCGGTTCGACCTGGAAACGATCGGATGCAGCGGCGGCCGGCGATACCTGGGCTTCACGAAAGGCGTCAGGCCGAACTTCGAGCACTTTCTCTCCTGCGGCATCCCGGGGGCCCTGGAGGGGGAACGTTACAAGAAATCTCCCGAGCTGGTGAAGGAGTTCGAGAAGCGCTCCCCCGTGTTCACGGCGCCGGCCCGCCACATCGTCTTCAAGCGGTGGGACCGGCTCGGGGAATTCGACGACCCTTCGGTGGTCATCTTCTTCGCCCCGCCGGATGTCCTTTCGGGACTCTTTACTCTGGCCAACTTAGACGAGGCCGACCTGAACGGCGTCCATTGCCCTTTCAGCGCC
>MGPV01000011.1:0-6918 GCA_001797615.1 Deltaproteobacteria bacterium GWC2_65_14 | reverse complement strand
AATATCCTTTCCTCGAAAAGGATGCGCCCAACCCCAGGGCCGTTCTCGGGATGTTCGACGTTTCCGCCAGACCCTTTGTCCCCCGCTCGACGCTGAGCTTCGCCGTTCCGATGAACAAGTTTGCCGCAATGATCGCCGACATGGACGAGAGTTTTCTCATCACGAAGTCCTGGAAAGCGGTCCGGGGGCGCATGGGATCGTGATCCACGGCGAATCCGCTCTTCGGTGGATGCGAAGGCCTTGCGCGCCTCGTCCAGGAGCCGTTGCGCCCGATCGCCCCGGCCCGGGGCAGATCCTGCTTGACGTCAAGGCCGCCTCGCTCAACTTCCCCGACGTCTTGATGGCGCAGGGCCTCTACCAGGTCAAGCCCCCGCTGCCGTTTTCTCCCGGCGCCGAGGCGGCGGGCGTGGTTCTCGAGGTGGGCGCCGGCGTGCGCGGGTTCCGGCCGGGGGAGCGGGTCATCGCCATCGCCGGATGGGGCGGCTTCGCGGAGGAATGCGCGGTCGACGCCGGCCGGGTGCGTCCGCTGCCCGCCGGGATGGACTTCGAGACCGGCGCCGCGTTCCTTTACACCTGCGGGACCGGGTCCGCGAGTTGACCGGCGGCAGGGGGGCGGACGTAGTCTTCGACCCTGTGGGAGGCCCCTACACCGAGCCCGCCCTGCGCGCCACAGCGTGGAGAGGGCGCCTGCTGGTGATCGGCTTCGCGGCGGGGAACATTCCGATCAAGGGCAAGGTTGTGATCCTGCCGGAGGCGTGAGCGGGTCTCCCGTGGTTTTCCAAGGGCGCGGCGCGGCCCAGGGCATCATACGGCTTCGATGATCGCGGGGCGACGGGGTCGGAGCGGGCCGGCCGGGACGTCGTTACCGGAGATGCCCGACGCCGGTCCATGCATCGGCCAGGTCAGGGAAGACCTGCCCGCAGGCGACGAGGTTCTTCCTCGAGCATGTGCTCCATCCGACGGACAGGAAGCCGCCAGACCGCAGGAATGTCCCGATCGGGTGGCCGATGTTGTCATGCACGTGGCTCGATCCCCGGATGTCCTGCATCAGGTACCATCCGTCCGCCTTCAATGCGCGATGGATCCCTTTCAGGACCTCCAGCGGCCTTGCCTGGTCGTGCACGGCGTCGAACGTCGTGATGAGATCGTACATCCCGGGCTTCGCGGTCGCGTCGAAACCGGTCGGATCGCGGACAAGGAACTCGATGTTCCGCAAACCCTACTGCGATGCCTCGGCGCGCGCCTTGCCGATCGCCTCCTGCGAAAGGTCGATTCCGGTGAAGCGGCTGTCGGGGTACTTACTGGTCGGCCAGACGGTTCATGATCCGGCCGCTGCCGCACCCGACGTCCAGTACGCGGATCCCCGTGGCGATCCGGTCGGCCAGCCCGGGGATGAGGGGGAGGACGTGGGATTCAAGCGAAGAGAGAACGCTCTGCCCGCTGTCTTCCGCCATGACGGCGTGGAATCGCTTCGGGACATGGGAAAATTCTCGTGCGGAATCCGAAAGGACTGGACGTCCCGCGCAGATCCGCGCCATTTTCCAGGTGAGAACGGGGGTTCTCGGAGAGGGTGTTGACGCGGGATTCCTTAGCAGCATGGTGGTGTTCTTTTCTCGCGCGCTTGGCTCCGTTGCATCGTGCCGTTTTCTTCTATTTCGAGACGTCCACCAGGAGACCCTCCCTCTCCGTGCTCGCCTTCCGGATTTTTTCGGGATCGACCCGGCTCGTCAGACGTTTCGCCTCCAGCACCTTCAGCGCCTCGCCATACAGATCTCCCCCGTCCCCGTAGTCGTGAACCCCCAGGTAGACACGATCTCCCACAGCCGCCGCCTTCACGGGCTGGTTGACGATGGCGACCGGCGTCCCGCGCCTGACGATCTGGAACAGCCTGGGGATATCCTCGGGATACAGCCGGATGCATCCTTGACTGCTGCGCGTCCCGATACCCCAAGGACGATTCGTGCCGTGAATCAGCAGGGACCGGCCCGAAAGGCGGAGCGCGTGGCTCCCCAGCGGATTGTCGGGGCCGGGGGGTACGACGGCCGGGAGATCGGGGCGTTCCCTCCGGATCGAATGAGGCAGACGTATGTCTCCATCGATCCACGTGCTCTTTCCGGTGCTCCCTGATAAGATTGGGTTTGATCGAACCCGGGGGGTGTCTCGTGGGCATTCTGCAAGGCAGGAAAGGGCTGATCCTGGGCGTCGCCAACGAGAAATCGATCGCATGGGGCGTGGCCATGGCCTGTCACCGCGAGGGGGCCGAGCTCGGGTTCAACTATCTCGGCGAGGCGCTGATGAAACGCGTTCATCCCCTGGCGGAGTCGATCCATTCGAGCTTCGTCGAACCGCTCGACGTCGGCGACGACGTCCAGCTCGACGATTTCTTCGCCAAGGTCGAGGCCCGTTGGGGGCGGCTCGACTTCCTCGTGCACTCCATCGCCTTTGCCAACAGGGAATCGCTGAAAGGCAATTTCCGGGATACCGCGCGCGCCGATTTCCACCTCGCGCTGGATATTTCCGCCTACTCCTTCATTGCCTGCGCCCGGCGGGCGGCCCGGTTGATGGGACCTGGGGGGTCCATGGTGACGATGAGTTACCTTGGGGCGGTGCGCGCCGTGCCGAACTACAACGTGATGGGTGTGGCGAAGGCCGCCCTCGAAGCGGCGGTCCGTTACCTGGCCCACGATCTCGGGCCGGAAGGGATCCGCGTCAACGCCGTCTCGGCCGGGCCGATCCGTACGCTGGCCGCCTCCGGCGTGATCGATTTCCGCAAACTGATGGAGAAGAACGCCCGTGGCGCCTCGCTCCGACGGAACGTGACGCAGGACGAGGTGGGGAACGCCACCGCGTACCTCCTTTCGGACTGGGCTTCCGGCGTGACCGGCGAAGTGCACTACGTCGACGCGGGGTTCAACATCGGCGCCGGCGACCCGGGCGTCGAACCGGCCCCATCGGGCGCCTCCTCCCCCTCGTCCTGAGCGCCCGAATCCGAGACGACGGATTCGCCGTCTGGGAGGAGAACCGAACGCGAGCCCGCCGCCGACCGGGCGAAGGCGTGATCGCCGGAGCCTCATCGGTCGTGTTCCCCCTTCGGCGCCACTGCCTACGCTCTTCCCTGGCCAATGGCTCTTTTCCTCTCCTCGTACTCCTCACGGGAAATCTCCCCGAGCCTCTCCATCCCTTCATCCCGACGCAGCAAACTTTCCAGTCCGCTCACCAGGATCACCTCCTTTCCGGTAAACGTGGACGAAAGGGAGACGGAAAACGATACACCCTCTCGGAATGAAGCCCGCGCGGACCGCCTTTCCCGGGCACTGGTTGCGAATCCGGCGACCGTCTCCCCGGAGTCGCCGTACGCCGCGCTGGCGTCGAAACGTATCCCCGTGGTGGCGAAGAAGATCAACGAGGGGCCGGACCCCGTGGCGGTCGCGGAGGAGGTCCTCCGCGTGATCGAGGATGCCGGTTCCCCCATCCGCACCCCGGTGGGTGCCGAGGCGGAGACGTTCGTTCCGACGGCCAAGCAGCTGACGGACGAGGCGTTCGAGGCGAAGGTGAAGGAGATCTTCGGGCTGTAGGGCATCGCCCCGAAACCTTTGGCCCGGCGGGGGGAAATTCGCCGGGACGCCTGCAGGAACCTTAGACATAAACCACGGTGAAAAACTGTTTCATCACCGGAAATCTGCCCGTGATGCTTTCCTGGTGGGCCGGTCTGCAGCCGCTTCTCGGAGGAGGGAATCATGACGAACGTCAGCGAAATCGCCCCCGACGTCTACCGCATTTCGACCTACAACGCCAACTACCAGCTTCAATTCAATCAGTTCCTCGTCAAGGACGACGAGCCCCTGCTCTTTCACACCGGAATGAAAGGCGACTTTGAGACGATCCGGGAAGCCGTCGCGCGAATCGTGGATCCGTCGACGATCCGATGGCTGAGTTTCAGTCATTTCGAGTCCGACGAGTGCGGCTCCTTGAACGAGTGGCTCCGGGAGGCTCCGCAGGCGCAACCCCTCTGTACGGTCGTGGCGGCGCTCGTCAACGTGACCGATTTTGCGTCCCGCGCACCCCGCTGGATCCCGAAAGAGGACGTGCTCACCACCGGGAAATATCGGTTTCGCCTCTTTCCGACGCACCATCTGCCGCACTCCTGGGATGCGGGCATGCTTTTCGAGGAGACGAACCGGACGTTGTTCTGTTCGGACCTGTTCCTCCATGGGGGGGATGTGGACCCTCTCACCGACTCCGACGTGATCGGAAAAGCCCGGAAGGCGA
This sequence comes from Deltaproteobacteria bacterium GWC2_65_14, assembly GCA_001797615.1. Lineage (NCBI taxonomy): Bacteria > Deltaproteobacteria > Deltaproteobacteria bacterium GWC2_65_14. The sequence continues at coordinate 2,649 of MGPV01000011.1, read as the reverse complement.
TGGTCGACTTCCAGTCCACCCAGCTGCTGAACTCCTATCCCTATACGGGAAATACCGAGCGCCGGATGGCGGAACTGGCCGACCTTCAGCCGAGGACCCTCGCGATCATGCACGGTTCCTCATTCCGGGGGGACGGAGGAAACGCCTTGCGGGGACTGGCATCCGTCATGAGGGAGGTTCTCGGCAACGAAGAATGACCCGGGTGACCCAAACCCCTTTTCTTCGACATTCCTGAAGATGACCTGCCTCCCTCGTATCGGTCCAAGGCGTTTTCAAATGCCGGAAGACCTGAACTGCTCCCCGGTATTAGACCGACCGGACGAAGATATTTCTGATAGGGAAACCGCACGGACCGCAAACCCCGTGCAAACAACCGCTTTTTTCGGGGGGAATTCGGGGTTTCCTGGGGAGGGTGTGTCCTGAACGCTGTATCCTGAACGCTGTTGACGCCGGAAACCCCTTGAAGTATGATGACTTTCCTTCTGCGCGCGCCCTTAGCTCAGCTGGATAGAGCACTTGACTACGAACAGCTGTGGGCCACTCCTGTATCCCCCCGTCCTTTCAGCGTTTTCGGCCGGTTAGGTCCTCCGTCAAGAGGACAGGAAGTGACCGTACAGGACAGGAAGTGACAGGAGAACGCAAACCCGGCGCAAACGGAATTACATGCCTGCCCGTCACCTTCACATCGACGCCCGACGTGTGAGGGGGGTCGGTTGATTCCCGGTCCATGGTAGCGTACCAACGGCGAAAGGACGCCCAAAGCGGGGGGGGGCGGGATGGCAGGGTCTTTCATGTCGGGCCGGTCGACCCGGCTTAAAAAAACACAACGGCCGGCCGGGGGGAAGAGCCCTCCTGGTTAGGGTGCGAATAAAGAAACTTCCTGTCGTGGATGACCGAGATCGCGGATCGGCGCAGCCGGGTCAGAGGAGTTTGTCCAGCTTCTTGATGTCCTGGAGCGGGCTTCCCCCGACGACCATGAAAGGAGGGACGTCCCGGTTCACGAAGGAGTTCATGGCGACGACCGCCCCTTCCCCGATGGTGACACCGCAACGGATTACGACACCCGCCCCCACCAGCGCCTGCTTCCCGATGACCGTTTTTCCCAGGCGGACGCTCTTGATCGTCACTTCGTGCGTCAGGATCTTCGTCATCGTCCCGACGGTCGGGGAACCGATCGGGCCATCGGGTTCTTCCGACGGGTGTTCGGCGGGAAGGAGTGACATAAACACAAACAAGGACAGAACAATTGCTATAATAAATATCATAATAATGAGAATTTCCAAGGCCCCTAAAATGAACATTTCACGGAGAGGCAAATGCGGTTCGTAACGGTTACGGAGCTAAAACAGCGTGCCACCCAAATCGTCTCGCAGATCCAGGCAAGCGGAGAGGAGATCGTGATAACCAAGAACGGAAAGCCGGTTGTGCTGATGCGTAACGTGCACGAGAAGGAAATCGTACTGATGGCCTCGATGGAGTCCAAACAGGGTCATGGGCCCTTTAACCGGCAGGGAGGTTGAAGATGCGAACAATCCATGACTCGGCCCAAGCCGCCAAAAAGGCGGGAGAGGTCGCCGCCGGGGTTGCGGGCGTCAAATCGGTGATAAACAACCTGGTTGTTACATAGCGGGAGGCCGGGAGGATTCATTCCTGTCCTCCCGGTGGTTGCGCTTGTCGTAATGGCCATAAGAATCATTCAGGCTGCAAGACCTTACCTGCTGCAACGCCAATCCTGATGCATCGGTAGAAGGAGACAGCAAACTTGAAGGCGAGCGGCAAGTCCATCCTCGCGAACTTGCGCCATATCGGGGCGAGCCTCCGCGGGAGCGGATCGGCGAAAATGTACGCCGGCGACGAACCGCCGCTGCGTTCGGAACTGTTCAGCAGCGACCGGATGGAGCTTCATGGCAAGACCCTTGCGGGTTTGCACAAACTGGTTCCGAGAGGAATTCGGGACAGGCTTCTGACCCGGCTGGCGGAGAATGAACGCATCCTGACGGGAGCCTGCAATCTTTTGACGTCGGCGGTCAATGCGAACCGCCGGATTCCGCCGGCCGGGGAATGGCTCCTCGACAACTTCTATCTGATCGAAGAACAGATCCGCACGGCCAAGAGGCACTTGCCGAAGGGGTACAGCAGGGAACTGCCTCGCCTGCTGGACGGACCGTCGGCCGGACTTCCGCGCGTGTACGACATCGCGCATGAAACGATCTCGCACGGCGATGGACGGGTGGACCCGGAAAGTCTCAGCAGTTTCGTGGCGTCCTACCAGAAGGTGACCCTCCTGAAGCTGGGCGAATTGTGGGCCATCCCCATCATGCTGCGCCTGGCGCTGATCGAGAATCTCCGGCGCGTCGGAGCACGGGTTGTCGCCGGAAGCATCGACCGGGACCTCGCCGCCCGCTGGGCGGAAAAGATGATGGAGATCGCCGAAAAGGACCCGAAGAGCCTGATATTGCTTACTGCGGACATGGCGCGGTCGAACCCCCCGATGGTGAGCTCGTTCGTCGCGGAATTCGCCCGCCGGTTGCAGGGACAGAGCACCGCCCTGGCATTGCCGCTCACCTGGATCGAACAACGGCTTTCCGAGTCCGGCCTGACGATCGAGCAGCTGGTGCGGTCGGAGAACCAGCAAAAGGCCGCCGACCA
>MGPV01000010.1:38608-60087 GCA_001797615.1 Deltaproteobacteria bacterium GWC2_65_14 | reverse complement strand
ACCAGGAGACCCTTCTTCAGAAGCTCCTGGCCCACGATCGCGCTGAACGGAAACAGGCGCATGCTCTTATCCCCGAATCATTGGACGAAAAGGAAGAAGCGGTGGCCCCTGGGGTCGGCCGGCAGGGGGTGAGGCGGCCGGAAGGGGTTCCACGGCAGTACCCGCTCTTCCAAGGGCGGTAACCATAACATATCACAAATTCAAACCAGGGGGGGGAAACCGCCGGGAAACGCGCCGTCACGCCCGGAACGGATCCTCGCCCGGGGGGAGGGCATCAAGGAACTCGACGATATGCTCCTCCAGCCCTTCCGAAAGGGGGAACGGCGTCTCGCCGCCGTTGAGCGACTTGAGATACGCCCCGCACGTCGGGCATCTCTCGCGGTGCGAGTCGAGCAGCTCGATGAGAGCCGGTGCGAGCCGCCTGTCGCGATAGGCCCGGACGATGGACATCGCCTGCTCCCGCCGCTCCTGCCCCTCCTCCCGCAGATATTTCTCGATTCCGTTGCGCCGCTCCCGGGCCTTCATCATCACGAAGGAGCGCAGCCGCTCCCGAAACTCCGGGGGGATCTCGTCCAGCGTGACCTGCCGGCAGAGAACCCGGGTCTTCCCGTAGGTTTCCAGGAAGTGCAGGCAGGGCTCGCACATCGCGATGTGGGCGTCCAGCTCTTCTTTCAGCTGTCCTTCCATCGTTCCATCGAGGTAGTCTTCCAGCAGGTAGATCAGTTCCTTGCAGTTCATCCGTCAGTCCGTTTTCCCTTCCCGCAGATACCGGGACAGCTGTTCCCGCAGGTACAGCCTCGCCCGGTGCAGCCGCGATTTCACCGCAGGAACTGAAAGACCCAGGATCTGCGCGGTTTCCTCATTGGACAACCCTTCCACGTCGCTCAACACGAAGACGACCCGATACTTCTCCGAGAGATCCTCCGTGAATTTCCGGATCACCTGGCCGAGCTCCCTGTTCAGCATCTTCCGCTCGACTTCCTTGCCCCAGGACTCCACGGAACCGGCGTGCTTCCCCTCCTCCGTGAATACCGGCATGAACTCCTCGATCGACACCGTCTCGTGCCGGCGCTTCCCCCGGAGCCGCATGAGGCAAGCGTTCACGCAGATCCGGTAGATCCAGGAGTAGAGGGCCGAATTCCCCTGGAACGTGTCCGCCTTCTGGAACACGGTCAGGAACACGTCCTGGGCCGCTTCCTCGGCGTCGCTCTCGTTCTTCAGAATCGACATCGCAAGGCCGTAGATCTTCCCGTGAAACCGTTCGAAGAGCATCTCGACGGCCTCGGGAGAGCCCTTGCGAAGCTCCTCCAGGAGAACGTTGTCGTCGTACAGCCGTTCAGCCGGCATCCCTCACCCCGATTAGATTCCTTCCCGCGGAACCGGTTTCGCACCTGCACCTTGAAAATCAAGAAATATCATGCTTTTCCGATCCTGCGCAAGATCCGTGCGAGCCCGTTTCCGGAACCGGAATGCCGGGAGCGCCGGCCGGCCGAGAGAGAGCCCGGATCCCCACGGCCGGTTACGGGGTTGGCCGGGACGCCCGATTTCCCGTACAATCGGAGAGGTGCGCTGGTAGAATGTTCCCCAGGAGAGACATCTTGAGACTGCATAAAACAGACCTGCTGCTCGCCGCACTGCTGACCGCGGGGGCGGCAACCTTCCTGTACGCCCTGTTCCGGAGGAAAACCGGCAGGGAGACGTTCCTCTACGCCCGTCCGGAGGGGGGGGAGCGGGACGGGGAGTTCGAGTTGTTCATCGGATCCTGACGGGGGCTTCCCCGTGTCGCAGAATCAGTAGAGAATCTCCATCCGGACCGCCCGCACCAGGATCTTCTTCCTCCCGTACCCGGGAAAGCGAGCGGTGATCTTCCGGTCGTCGCCCGATCCCTCCACCGCTTCCACGACCCCGTCGCCGAACATCGGGTGGCGCACCAGCCTGGGACGGGCCGGCGAGGGTTCCGCCGCGGGAACGATCGCCGGGGCGCGCCACGGGGCGGCCGTCCCGGAACGGGCGAATCCCCGCGGGGTGCGGGAGGTCCCGACGTGCCACCGGACCATGGAAGGCGGGATCTCGGTGAGGAACCGCGAAAGGACCGTGTCCCGGAAGGCGCCGAAAAGAGACCTCCTCCGTGCAAACGAGAGAAACGCCCTCTCCCGCGCGCGGGTCAGCCCCACGTAGAAGAGCCGCCGCTCCTCCTCCACTTCGGATTCCGAGTCGGCCGATCGGGAATGCGGGAGAAGCCCCTCCTCCAGTCCCGCGAGATAGACCGTCTCGAACTCGAGTCCCTTGGCGTTGTGCATCGTCATCAGGCGGACCGCCTCCCCCCCCTCCTCCTCTTCCCCCGGCGAGAGGGAGATCCGCTCGAGGAAGGCGCAGACCGCCTCCTCGCCGGACCCCGGGAAGAGGTTCGCGATGCGGAGCAGCTCCTGGAGATTTTCCCGGGAATCCTCCTTCCCGTTTCCCGATCTCTCCTCCGTACCGGATCCGTCCCCATCCCCGATCCAGGCGAGATAGCCGGAACCGTCGAGCGCGGCGTGGAGCGCTTCGCCGACCTTCCGCGCCGGAAGCCCGGCGGCCCACCGATCCCGGAATTCGAGCAGGCCGGCCAGCCGCGGGATCTTCACCAGCTCCGCCGAGAACGGGGTCCCCGCCGCACGCGCCGCTTCCCTCGCGCGGGCCAGGGTAACCTCCCCCACTCCCCGCCGGGGGGCCTTGACCAGCCGGGCGAAGGAGACCGGGTCGTCGGGATGCACGAACCACCGGAGGCAGGCGATCGCGTCCCGGACCGCCGCCCGATCGTAGAAGGAGAGCGCTCCCCGCAGAATGTAGGGGATGCCGGCCTGCCGCAGCGCATCCTCGACCGGCCGCGACTGGGCGTTCACGCGGTAGAAGACCGCGATGGAAGAGGGGGAGGCCCCTTTCCGGATCTGCTCCGCCACGGCCCCGGCCACTCCGGCCGCCTCGTCGTCGGAATCCTCGTACTGCCGGACGACCGGCGGATCCCCTCCCTCCCGGGCCGCCTCGATCCTCTTTTCCCGGCGGGAGCGGTTCTTCCGGATCACTTCCCCGGCCGCGGACAGGATCGCGGCCCTCGTCCGGTAGTTCGTCCGGAGATGGAGGACCCGGCCCCCGGGATAGTCGCGCTCGAAGGAGAGCATCGGCCCCGCCGATCCTCCCCGCCACCCGTAGATCGACTGGTCCTCGTCGCCCACCGCCAGGAACGACTCGGCCCCCAGCCCGATCCCGCGGGAGAGCTCCGCCTGTCCCGCGTCCACGTCCTGGAACTCGTCCACCAGGAGATGCCGGATCTCCCCCCGGACCGCCTCGAGGATCCCCGGGTGCTCCCGGAAGAGGCGGACCGGGAGCCGGATCAGGTCCGCGAAGTCGACCGCGCCGGCCGCCGAGAGGGCGTCGTCGTAGGCGATCCGCACCTCTTCCGCCTTCCCCGCGAACGCCCAGCCCCCCGCTTCCCGCAGGACGGAAGATCCTTCCCCGTCCCGCTTGGTCCGCTCGATCCTCCCGAGGAACCGGGAGGCGGAGAATTTCTTCTCGTCTACGTTTTTCTCCTTCAGGATCTGCCGGACCAGGTCGAACTGGTCGCGCGCGTCGTAGATGACAAACCCGGGGGAAAGCCCGATCCGCCCTCCGAAGCGGCGCAGCAGCCTCGCCCCGAAGGCGTGGAAGGTCCCCAGCCACGGAAGATCACGGCCCTCCCCCGTCCCCGGAGATGAGCCTGCGTACAGGGCCGAGGCAACCCTCTCCCGCATCTCCTCGGCCGCCCGGTTGGTGAAGGTGATCCCGAGGATCCGGTCCGGCGGAACGCCGTCCCGGACCAGGCGGACGATCCGGGAGACGATCGCCCGGGTCTTTCCGGACCCCGCTCCGGCGACCAGGAGAAGCGGTCCCGATTCGTGGAGGACGGCTTCCCGCTGGTCGGGGTCGAGTCCTCGGAGAGGATTTTCCGGGGTGGCCACAGGGAGCTCATGATAGGACCATCTCTCTTCGGATGCAACCGGAAGAACGGCCCGGAGCAGCGTGGAACCGGCCAGGCCGGGGAAACCTGCGTCCCGAGCCGTTCCGCGGGTTGACAGGGCCGGGCAAATCTGAGAACGTCATGAAAATCCAGGTCCACGGGGAACGGATGCGCAATCGTCACCTTCTCGTGGCGGCCGCAGCGGCCGTCGCGATCCTGTCTCTCGGCATGCTGTACCGATCCCAGCGGAATGTCCCGGCCACCCCGGAAGGAGCCGTCCGGGGAGCGAAAGGGGCGTTGCGGGAGCAGGAGGCAAACCCCCAGGAGATCGAAGGGGTGGTCCGGCGCGGCGAGACGATGTCCGACATCTTCCAGAGGCACGGGCTCGACAGGATCCAGCTCCACCTCCTGAAGGAGGCCGCGGCCGGCGTCTTCCGCCTGCGGAGGATCACCCCCGGGCGCCCCTACAAGATCACCCTGGACTCCGACAACAACGTCCTGACGCTTTCCTACCAGATCGACGACGCCGCGACTCTCGACATCACCCAGGAGGCCCCGGGCTTCCGGGCCGAGAAGGTGGCGATCGACTACGACGTGCGGGAGGCGGGACTCGCGGGAGCCATCGAGAACAACCTGGTGTCGGCCCTGGGCGAGGACGGCAGCTCCGTCGCGCTCGCGCTGGACCTGTCCGACATCTTCTCCTGGGACATCGACTTCAACACCGACATCCGGAAGGGGGACACCTACCGGGTCGTCGTGGAGGAGCTCTGGCTCAACGGGGAGTTCCGGCGGTACGGGAACGTTCTTTCCGCGGAGTTCGTCAACGACGGGTCGGTGCACCGGGCCTACCGGTTCGAGATCGACGGGCGGATCGGCTACTTCGACGACGACGGGAACTCGCTGCGGAGGGCCTTCCTGAAGGCCCCTCTCAGCTACCGGCGGATCAGCTCGGGGTTCAGCCGCAGCCGTCTCCACCCGGTTCTCAAGGTCTACCGGCCCCATCACGGGGTGGATTATGCGGCCGCTCGGGGGACGCCGGTGTCCGCCCTGGGCGACGGAACGGTGAAATTCGCCGGCTGGAAAGGGGCGAACGGGAGATTGATCATCCTGCGGCACCCGATGGGATACACGACCTATTACGGACATCTTTCCCGGATCGCCAAGGGGATCCGGCCAGGGGCCAGGGTCGCCCAGGGCGACGTCATCGGAGCGGTCGGGTCGACCGGAAGAACCACCGGGCCGCACCTCCACTTCCAGATCAACCGCCACGGGCGGATCCTGAACCCCCTCTCCGTCAAGCTGCCCCGGGGGCAGGGAATCCCGAAGAACCGGATGGAGGACTTCCGGAGGTACCAGACCGGGATGAAGGAGACCCTTGCCTCGATCCCGGTCCCATCGCCGGAAAGCGCGGATGCGCGGAAAGAGACGGCGGTCGCCTCGAGCAGCTGACCGAACCCTGTTTCCCGAACCGGCCAAGTGTCCCCTCGAGGAGTCATCGCATCCCCGCACCCGGTTCCTCTTTTTTTACATCGGAACCGGAATCGCAGTATATTCATCCCAGTGACAGACCAACGGGTCATTCCCCGGGCGAAGGCCACTATCCCGGTCCTGCAGACGGAAAACGGATGAAACGGTTCTTCCTGCTTCTTCTGGTTCTCGCGATCCTGGTGCCCTCGGTCGCCTTTGCGGCCGGGGAGGATCCTTCCCTTCCCCTGCTTCTCTACCTGGTCCTGATACTCTTGTCGGCCAAGCTGATGGGGCACTTCGGGGTGCTGCTCGGGCAGCCGGCCGTGCTGGGCGAGCTGTGCGCGGGGATCCTGCTCGGAAACCTCGCCCTGGCGGGGATTCACGGCTTCGAGGGGATGGCCTCGGATCCCTACGTCGACATCCTGGCCCGGATCGGGGTGGTGGTGCTGCTCTTCTCGGTGGGGCTGGAGTCGACCATCCGCGACATCATGAGAGTGGGGCTTTCCTCCCTGCTCGTGGCGATCCTGGGCGTGGCGGCGCCGTTCGGGCTCGGGTGGCTCGTGGGGGCCTGGCTGCTTCCGGACCACTCCGTCTACGCGCACGCCTTCCTGGGGGCCACCCTCTGCGCCACGAGCGTGGGGATCACCGCCCGGGTGCTCCAGGACATCGGGAAATCGCGGGAGAAGGAGGCGCGGATCATCCTGGGGGCCGCGGTGATCGACGACGTCCTCGGGCTGATCCTCCTCGCCACCGTCTCCGGGATCATCGTCGCGGCGGACCGGGGGGGGATACTCAGCTACTGGGCGCAGGCGCAGATCGCCCTCAAGGCGGGGGGGTTTCTGGTGATCGCCCTGATGCTCGGCTCCTTTCTCGCGCCGAAGCTCTTCTTCCAGGCCGCGAAGCTTCGCGGGCCGGGCGTCCTGGTAGGAGTGTCTCTCGCGTTCTGTTTCCTGCTGTCCTTCCTGTCGGGGATCGCGGGGCTGGCCCCCATCGTGGGCGCCTTCGCCGCCGGGCTGATCCTGGAGTCGGTCCACTTCCGGGAGTTCGGAGAGCGCGAGATCCACTACCTCGAGGACGCGCTCAAGCCGTTGACGGAGTTCCTGGTCCCGGTCTTCTTCGTCCAGATGGGGGCCAAGGTCGACCTGCGGGTCTTCGACTCCACCGAGGCGCTCTGGCTCGCCCTGGCGCTTACGGTGGCCGCCGTGGTCGGGAAGCAGCTCTGCTCCCTGGGGGTGATCGACAAGGGGCTCAACCGGTGGGCGGTGGGGTTCGGGATGATCCCGCGGGGGGAGGTCGGCCTGATCTTCGCCAGCATCGGCGCGGGATTGGTTCTCGCGGGGGAACGGATCATCGACACCACGACCTACTCGGCGGTGGTGATCATGGTGATCGTGACCACCCTGATCGCCCCGCCGCTGCTCAAGTGGACGATGGTGTCCCGGGCCTCCGGGGAGAAGACCCCGGAGAAATAAGCCGGGCTCCGGCAACAGCCCCCTGCTATCGAGAAGCAAGGAAACGAGGAGGCCATGATCCGGCCGGTGAGCACAGGAAATACCCGCCATCAGAGCGAATGCTTCGCCCAATCGAAACCATCACGTGTCACACCGACCAGCTCAAGGAGTTTCAGAAACACATGGTCGAGGCGTACCGTCTTTTTCGACCGTCTTTTTCGAAGAACCGTCTTTTTCGAAGTTGGCTCTTTGGAGGAAATCCAATACAATCCCGGTATCGATCTCGAAAGAAAACCTGGTCAGCGACAAAACCGTCGCGGGGGTGAGGGAAGAACGGTGCCAAGGATGGAGCACGGATCGGTTTACAAGGACTATACCGGGTTGTGCGAGTTCAAGCGGATGAGCGAGAGGCATATGGTATGGCCACAACATCAAGCCCGTTTCAACAAGGATGGCGGGGAGTACGTATGCCGTCCCATGAAAAACGAGGAAGTGGATGAAACGTGCGCTTTATACCGGATTGGAGTCCCCGAGTGCAAAGGCACCCATTTCGATTTCCTGCACCATCCCGATGCCATGCGAAACGCGGTAGGCGACGGCGATACGTTCATGAAAAAGGACTGGTTCATTTATGTAATGGAGGATGTGGCCGCCGGTAAGCCGTGCGGAGCCTGCGCCAGCAGGGCGGACAGGCTGAACATGACCATCTGGGGCGAGGTCGGCGTGATCGATCCCGAATACAGGCAGAGGAAGATATTCAGCGACCTGTTGGCCTATATGAACGAGATCTGGCCCCTGACCCGTGCGGAGTACGGGTTGTGTTGGGTGGCCACCTTCCATACCATTTCCCAGAAGATCATGGAGCGTCACGGATGGACCGTCTGCGGGTTTTTCCGCGGAGGGTACATCATGAGTCATGGAGAAGATCTTTACTACAGGCATCCGGTCATCCTGGTCGAAAAATTCTTCAATGATGGCAAGAGGGTCACAGCCAAAGAGATGAATCTGACGGAAACCTCCAGGGCCATATTGAAGGCCATCGAATCGATGGAGGCAAAATAGCCGACGACTTCCCGGTCCCAAGACCCGCAAGCCACATCTCGGCCACACGTGCCCAAAATACGGAAAAAGGGAACCCGGCGTCGCTCCGGGTCTCGTACGATTCCTTGCCGTGAGGCTCGCGGTCTCCGCGTAATGCCTCTTCCGGAGTCGACGCGTTGATCCAGCCCGACGGGAAATTACCCTGACAGATCATGATAAGGGCACTTCGCGTAAGGACTTTATTGGCTATGTAAAAAGTTTATTGGCTACGTAAGAACCTTGTTGGCATCCGATAACAAGGGGGGGGGGCGACTCGCCCTCCTATTCCACCGTCACGCTTTTCGCGAGGTTTCTCGGCTGGTCGACGTCGGTGCCCTTGAGCACCGCCATGTGGTAGGCCAGAAGCTGCAGCGGGACCACCTCGAGGATCGGGCGGGCCATCTCCCCGCAGGGGGGAAGGAAGAAGGTGCTCTCGGCGCTCCTGGCCAGCCCGGCATCCCCCTCGGTGCCCACCGCGATGATCCGCCCGCCGCGGGTGCGGGCCTCCTCCAGGTTGGAGAGGGTCTTCTCGTAGGTATCGCCCCGGGAGCAGAGGACCAGCACCGGCATCCGCTCGTCGATCAGGGCGATCGGCCCGTGCTTCATCTCCCCCGCCGGGTATCCTTCCGCGTGGATGTAGGAGATCTCCTTGAGCTTGAGCGCCCCCTCCAGGGCGATCGGGTAGGAGATCCCCCTGCCCAGGTAGAGGAAATCCCGGGCATCCTTGTAGGTGCGCGCGATCGCGGCGATCTCCTCCTCGCGCTGGAGCACCTCCTCGATCTTCTTCGCCAGATCGGTCAGCTCCAGCAGGTGGGAGGAGAGGTCGATGCGCGTGAGGATCCGGCGGGCCCGTCCCAGCCGCAGGGCCAGCAGATAGAGCGCCGCCAGCTGCGTCGTGAAGGCTTTCGTCGAGGCCACGCCGATCTCGGGCCCGGCGTGGGTATAGATCACCCCGTCCGATTCCCGCGCGATCGTGGAGGCGACCACGTTGCAGATCGACACTGCCATCGCCCCCTTCCCCTTGGCCTCCCGAAGCCCCGCCAGGGTGTCGGCGGTCTCCCCGGACTGGGAGATCGGGATGCAGAGGGTGTCCGGCTCCACCACCGGGTCGCGGTAGCGGTACTCGGAACCGAGGTCGACCTCCACCGGGATGCGGGCGAGCCGCTCGATCATGAACTTCCCGACCAGCGCGGCGTGCCACGAGGTCCCGCAGGCGACGATCACCACCTTAGAGAGGCCGCGCAGCACCGAAGCCGGCAGCGGAAGGGTCTCCAGGAAGACCTCCCCCGTCTCGGGGCGCATCCGGCCGGCGAGGGTGTCCAGGATCGCCCGGGGCTGCTCGTGGATCTCCTTGAGCATGAAGTGGCGGTATCCCCCCTTCTCCGCCATGACGGGGGTCCAGTCGATGTGCAGCGTGCTCCGTTCCCTCGGGTTCCCCTCGAAATCGGTCAGCGTGACCGCCTCCGGGCGGGCGACGACGATCTCCCCGTCCTCGAGGAAGAGGGCCTCCCGTGTGTGGGAGAGCAGCGGCGGAAGGTCCGACGCCAGGAAATTCTCCCCCTCGCCGACCCCGACGACCATCGGGCAGTTCAGCCGCGCCCCGACGATCGTCCCCGGCTCCGTCTCCGAAAGGGCGAGGAAGGCGAAGGACCCTTCGAGCTCGGACACCGTCCCGCGCACCGCCTCCTCCAGCCCGAGGCCGCGGGAGAGATGCTCGTCGACCAGGTGGGCGATCACCTCGGTGTCGGTCTCGGAGGAGAACCGCCGCCCCCGGGCGGTCATCCGCTCCTTGAGCGAGTGGTGATTCTCGATGATCCCGTTGTGGACGACCGCGACCCGGCCGGTCTTGTGCGGATGGGCGTTCGTGTCGGAAGGACGCCCGTGGGTGGCCCACCGGGTATGCCCGACGCCGCAGCTCCCGGCGATCGGCTGGCGGGAGACCAGATCGGTCAGGCGGGAGAGCTTCCCCTCGCTCTTGCGGATGTCGATCCGGCCGCCGTCCAGGATCGCCACCCCCGCCGAGTCGTACCCCCGGTACTCCAGCCTGCGCAGCCCGTCGAGCAGGATCTCGCCGCACGGTCTCGGCCCCGTGTATCCGACGATCCCGCACATGCTACGTTTTCTCCTTCCCCGGCCCCTTCTCTTTTCCCGGGGGGACCTTGATCCCCGCCTTCTTGAGAAGTTCCGGCATCCGGCGGATCACCCACCCCTCGATCACCTTCTGCTCCGCCCGGGAGAGGGCGAGGGCGAACGGGGGAACATCCCTCGTGATCGTGGCCCCCGCGCCGATCAGGGCCCCCTTCCCGATCGTCACCGGGGCGACGAACTGGGTGTCGCTGCCGACGAAGACCCCGTCCCCGATCACGGTCCTGTGCTTGGCGAGCCCGTCGTAGTTGCAGGTGATCGTCCCGGCGCCGATGTTCGCCTTCCGGCCGACCGTCGCGTCGCCGATGTAGGCGAGGTGGTTCGCCTTCGAGCCCTTCCCGAACCGGCTCTTCTTCACCTCCACGAAATTGCCGATCCGGGCATCCTCGCCGATGTCGGCCTCCGGCCGCAGGTGCGCGAAGGGCCCGAGCACCGCTCCCTTCCGGACGCGGGAATCCGTGAGCACGCAGTAGGGCTTGAGCGTAGCGCCGTCGTCCAGCCGGCAGTTCTCCACCACGCAGCCGGTCTGGATCCGCACGCCCCGCCCGACCCGCGTCGACCCCAGCAGCACCACGCCCGGCTCGATCACCGAGTCGGGGCCCACCGCGACCTCCGGGTCGATGTGGACCCGGTCCGGCGCCACGATGGTCACCCCCGCGTCGAGCAGCGCCTCGACCTTGCGCCGCCCAAGGATCTCCGAGGCCCGGGCCAGCTCCGCGCGGGAGTTGATCCCGCGCACCTCGTCGGGGTCCGAAGCCGCGACCGGCACGACGGTCTTCCCTTCCTGGAGCGCCTGGAAGACGAGGTCGGTCAGGTAATATTCCCGTTGGATGTTCACGTCGGAGAGCCGCGGCAGGTTCCGGGCGAGGAACTTCCGGTCGAAGGCATAGGCCCCGGAGTTCACCTCCCGCACCTTCCGGATCTGCGCCCCGCCGTCCCGCTCCTCCACGATCCGGGACACCGTGCCATCCGGATTGCGCAGGACCCGCCCGTACCCGGAAGGGTCGGGGAGGATCCCGGTCAGCACCGAGGCGGCCGCCTTCCGCCGCCGCCTTGCGGAAAGGAGCGCCCGGATGGTGGCGGGCCGGATCAGCGGGGCGTCCCCGCAGAGGACCACCACTTCTCCCGCGCCCCGGGATACGGCGGCCAGCCCGCAGCCGGCGGCATCCCCTGTCCCGCGCGGAGACTCCTGGACCGCCACCTTCGCGCCGAACGGCTTTACGGTCCCGTGGAGCGCTTCCCTTCCATGCCCGAGGACGACCACGATCTCGCGGATCCCGGCGCCCCGTGCCGCCTGGAGCGCATGCCACAGCATCGGACGCCCCGCGACCGGGTGGGCGACCTTGGGGAGGGCGGACCGCATCCGCTTCCCCTTCCCCGCCGCCAGGATGATCGCGGCAACTCCCGCCATGGACCGTCCCTTTCCGTACATGGTAGTATCAGGCCGTTGCGCCCGTTCCCAAGTGTACCCGTTTCCCGGGGGGAAAGGAACCGAGGACCGTGGAGAGCCTGAAGGTAGCGCTGGACCGGATCGAGGCCGACATCGTGGAGCTGAAGAGGCAGTACGACCTCTTTTTCCAGGGGAACCGGAGAACGGAGCCCTCCGAGGAGCGGCGGCTCCTGGAGTGGATGGTCCGGCGGATGGGGCAGCGTAAGATCCCGAACACTTCCGACCAGTTCCGGTTCAACACCCTCCAGGGACGGTACCACTCGCTCGCCAATCTCTGGACCCGGATGGTCCGGGACCTCGAGGAAGGGCGGCTTGTCCGGGACGCCTCCGGAGTCGTGCGCGTTCACACCAGGGAAGAAGCCCCGGTCGAGCAGGAGCACCTGGCCAGCGTCGTGGAGCAGATCCGGCAGGCCCGGTCCGAGTGCGGGATGCAAACCGACCCGGCCGATGCGGAATCGCTCCGGCGGATGCTGATCGACCGTGCCAGGGATATCGCGGGAAAATCGGGAGCCCGGAGGGTGGAGTTCCGGGTCACCGTGGAGAACGGCAAGCCGAAGGTCCGGGCGGGAAAGGTCTGACTACTCGGCGGCGGACATCCTCACCATGGCGCGCCGCAGCGCCGCGTACGCCTTCGCGTAGGAGGCGTCGTCCACCGACAGGTCACGCAGGGCCTCCTCGGCGCGGGCGTGCGCCTGCCTCGCCCGCCCGACGTCGATCTCCTCCGCCTTCTCCGCCACGTCGGCCATCACGACCACCCGGTCGGCGCTGACCTCGGCGAACCCGCCGCCCACCGCGACCTTCTGCACGTCGTTTCCCTTGCGGTAGCGGAGGATCCCGATCGAGAGGATCGCCAGGTACTGGGTGTGCTCGGGCAGGATGCCGAACTCCCCCTCGTACCCGGGGGCGATGACCTCGTCCACCTCCTCGGAGACGAGCAGCCGCTCGGGCGTGACCAGTTCCAGCCGGATCGTCGAAGCCATATCGTCCTTTCCCCGTTCCCCGTGAAGGCGCCGCGGCGTCCCCCGCGTCGCGAAGCGTTCCCGTTACTCGACCGCGAGGAGCTTCTTCCCCTTCTCGATCGCCTCTTCGATCGTGCCGACCATGTAGAAGGCCTGCTCGGGAAGCTCGTCGTGCTTCCCCTCGACGATCTCCCGGAACGACTGGATCGTGTCCTCGAGCTTGACGTACTTGCCCGCGATCCCGGTGAACTGCTCGGCCACGAAGAAGGGCTGCGACAGGAACCGCTGGATCTTGCGGGCCCGGGAGACCAGCAGCTTGTCGTCCTCGGAGAGCTCGTCCATCCCCAGGATCGCGATGATGTCCTGGAGGTCCTTGTACCGCTGGAGCACCTTCTGCACCGCCCGCGCCACCTGGTAGTGCTCCTCCCCCAGCACCAGCGGGGAGAGGATCCGGGAGGTCGAGTCGAGCGGGTCCACCGCGGGGTAGATCCCCAGCTCCGCGATCTGCCGGGAGAGCACGGTCGTGGCGTCCAGGTGGGAGAAGGTGGTCGCCGGCGCCGGGTCGGTCAGGTCGTCCGCGGGGACGTAGATCGCCTGCACCGAGGTGATCGAGCCGTGCTTGGTCGAGGTGATCCGCTCCTGGAGCTCGCCCAGGTCGGTGGACAGGGTCGGCTGGTAGCCGACCGCCGAGGGGATCCGGCCGAGAAGCGCCGACACCTCGGAGCCGGCCTGGGTGAACCGGAAGATGTTGTCGATGAAGAGGAGCACGTCCTGCCCTTCCTCGTCGCGGAAGTATTCCGCCGCGGTCAGGGCCGACAGCCCGACGCGCGCCCGCGCGCCGGGCGGCTCGTTCATCTGCCCGAAGACCAGGCAGGCCTTCTCGAGGACCTTGCTCTCCTTCATCTCGAGCCAGAGGTCGTTCCCCTCGCGGGTCCGCTCGCCCACGCCGCCGAACACGGAGTAGCCGCCGTGCTCGATCGCGATGTTGTGGATGAGCTCCATGATGATCACGGTCTTCCCCACGCCGGCGCCGCCGAAGAGCCCGATCTTCCCCCCCTTGGAGTAGGGAGCCAAAAGATCGACGACCTTGAGCCCCGTCTCGAGGATCTCGACCTTGGTCGACTGCTCCTCAAAGGAGGGGGGGTGCCGGTGGATCGGGTACCGTTTCTTCGTGACGATCGGTCCCATCTCGTCGACCGGATCGCCGATCACGTTCATGATCCGGCCGAGCGTCTCGGGGCCGACCGGGATGGTGATCGGGCCGCCCGTGTCGGTCGCCTCCATCCCCCGGACCAGACCTTCCGTGGAGTCCATCGCGACGCAGCGGACGACGTTGTCGCCCAGGTGCTGGGCCGTCTCGACGACGAGGTTCCCCTCCTGGTCGCTGATGCTCGGGTTCGTGATCCGGATCGCGTTGTAGAGAGCCGGAAGCCGGCCCGGCTCGAACCGGACGTCGACCACGGGCCCGATCACCTGGACGATGTTTCCCTTGTTCATGATTCCCTCGCCTCCTTCGGGTTCCTGGCTATCCCTTGAGCGCCTCTGCGCCGCCGATGATCTCCATCAGTTCCTTGGTGATCGCGGCCTGGCGGGCGCGGTTCATCTGCAGCGTGAGCCGGGAGATCATATCCACGGCGTTGTTGGTCGCCGAATCCATCGCCGTCATCCGGGCGCCGTGCTCGCCCGCCACCGACTCGAGAAGGACCCTAAAGATCTGCGTCTCCACGTACTTGGGGAGCAGGACCTCCAGGATCTCCTTCCGGGACGGCTCGTACAGGTAGTCGATGTCGGCCGCGGGCTGTTCCTTCTCCTTTTCCCCCGGCCCCCCCGCGGCGGGTTCGAGGGCGACCGGAAAGAGCTTCTCGAACCGGACGGTCTGGGAGATCGCCGACCGGAACTCGTTGAAGGCGATGACCACCTCGTCGATTTCGCCGGCGAGGTAGCCCTCCACCAGGTCGTGGGAGAACTGCTCGGCGTGAGCGTACGACAGCTTCCCGAGGACGTTCACGTACTCCTTGTGGACCGGCACCCGGCGGCGGCGGAAGAAGTCCCGGGCCTTCCGCCCGACGACCATGAGGACGATCTCCTCGTGGCGCTCCTTCCGCTCCGCGAGGAACCGGTTCGCCGCCCGGAGCAGGTTCGAGTTGAAGCCGCCGCACAGGCCCCGGTCGGAGGTGACGACCAGCAGGGCGACCCGCTTCGCCTCCCGGACCGTCAGCAGCGGGTGCGCCTCCTCCCCCGCACGCGCCGCGACCGACCGGACCACCTCCCGCATCTCCCGGGCGTACGGCCGCGCGGCGACGATGGCGTCCTGCGCCCGCTTGAGCTTGGCGGCGGACACCATCTTCATCGCCTTGGTGATCTGCTGGGTGCTCTTGACGCTGCCGATCCGTTTCCGGATCGCCCTCTGGTTGGCCATCGTCTCCCGTCGTCCCTTCCGGTCCCGTTATTCCTGGAACATCCCCTGGAACTCCTCGAGGGCGGCGGTGAGCTTCCCCCGCATGTCGTCGTCGATCGTCTTCTTCTCCCGGAGCTGGGAAAGAAGGGCGCCGTGGCGGTCCCGCAGGAAGGCGGTCAGCTCGGCCTCGTACTTCAGGAGCGACCCCGTGTCGTACCCGTCGACGAACCCGTTGGTCGCGGAAAAGATCGTGGCGATCTGGTTCTCGACCGGCTGCGGCTCGTACTGGTCCTGCTTGAGGATCTCCACCAGGCGGGCTCCCCGGGCCAGCTGCATCTGCGTGGCCTTGTCGAGGTCGGAGCCGAACTGGGCGAAGGCGGCCATCTCCCGGTACTGCGCCAGCTCGAGCCGCAGGCGCCCCGCGACCTGCTTCATCGCCTTGACCTGCGCGTTCCCGCCGACGCGGGACACGGAGAGGCCGACGTTGACCGCGGGCCGCACGCCGGCGTAGAAGAGGTCGGCCTCGAGATAGATCTGGCCGTCCGTGATCGAGATGACGTTGGTGGGGATGTAGGCCGACACGTCGCCCGCCTGCGTCTCGATGATCGGCAGCGCGGTCAGCGACCCGCCCCCTTCCTCGTCGGAGAGCTTCGCCGCCCGCTCGAGCAGCCGGGAGTGCAGGTAGAAGACGTCGCCCGGGTAGGCCTCGCGTCCCGGCGGCCGGCGCAGCAGGAGCGAGAGCTGCCGGTAGGCCACCGCGTGCTTGGAGAGGTCGTCGTAGATGCACAGGGCGTGGCGCCCGCTGTCCCGGTAGTACTCGCCCATCGTGCAGCCGGTGTAGGGGGCGATGAAGTTCAGCGGGGCGGATTCGGAGGCGGTCGCGGAAATCACGATCGTGTAGTCCATCGCGCCGAACGATCGCAGCTTCTCGACCACCTGCGCCACGGTCGACTGCTTCTGCCCGATCGCCACATAGACGCAGATGACGCCGGTTCCCTTCTGGTTGATGATCGTGTCCAGGGCCACGGCGGTCTTGCCGGTCTGCCGGTCCCCGATGATCAGCTCCCGCTGGCCGCGGCCGATCGGGATCATCGCGTCGATCGCCTTGAGGCCGGTCTGGAGCGGCTCCTTCACCGGCTGGCGCTTCACGATCCCGGGAGCCTTGATCTCGATCCGGCGGTAGTGCTCCGTCTCGATCGGCCCCTTGCCGTCGATCGGCTGCCCCAGGGAGTTCACGACCCGCCCGACCATCGCGTCGCCGCAGGGCACCTCGACGATCCGGCCGGTCCGGCGGACGGTGTCCCCCTCCTTGATCTTCACGTCGTCGCCCAGCAGCGCGACGCCGACGTTGTCCTCCTCGAGGTTCAGCACCATCCCGCGGACATCGAACGGGAAGTCGAGCAGCTCTCCCGCCATCGCCTTCTCCAGCCCGTGCACGCGGGCGATCCCGTCTCCGACGGAGAGGACCACCCCCGTCTCGGCGACGTCGACCCGCTTCTCGTATCCCTGGATCTGGCTTTTCAGGATCTCCGTGATCTCTTCGGCGCGTATGTTCATGACCGGGGACTCACCCTTTCTGCAACGTTTCGCGAATATTCTGGATCTGCCAGCGTGCGCTGCCGTCGTATACGGTGGAGCCGACCTTCACGACCATCCCCCCGAGCACGCCGGGATCCACCTTCTCCTCCAGGAGAACCTTCCGGCCGGTTCGCCCCTCGAGCACCCCGGTCAGCATCGTCCGCTGGGAGTCGGTCAGCGGCATCGGGACGGTGACCTCGACCCGCTCAATCCCCTCGAGCCGTTCGATCAGGGTCCGGAACTCGGAAAGGATCCGGGAGAGGATCGTCATCCGCCCCTTGTCGACCAGCAGGTTCAGGAAATTGCCCGTGGAGGGGAGGAATCCGGACGGGCCGACGACCGCCTCGAGCGCGGCATGCTTGTCCCTCCGGTTGATGTGGGCGGCCTCCAGCATTTCGCGGAGCCGGGGGATTTCGGACAGCAGCGCCTCGAACCGCTCGGCCTCTGCGAGGATCTGCCTCGACCGCCCCTCCTCCTCCCCGATGGCGAGCAGCGCCCGGGCATACCTCCTCGAGAGGCTTCCGCCGATCATCGCTCGATCTCCCGGATCTTCTCGATGTTCTCCCGCACCATCCGGTCCTGGTCCTCCGGCGTGATCGTCTGTTTCAGGATCTCCGCGGCCGCCTGCGAGGAAAGCCCGGAGGCCTCCCTGCGAAGCTCCTCGCGCGCCTTCCGCACCTCCTGGTCGGCCGCGAACTGGACCTGATCCCGGACCCTGCGGATCTCGGCCAGCGCCGTCTCGTGGAGGCGCCGCGCCTCGTCCTGCGCCTCCGCCTCCATCCTCCGGTTCAACTCCTCGACCTCCCCGGAGAGCCGGGCCACCTTCGCCTCGACCGCCGCCAGTTTCTCCGCGGCGGATTCCCGGGCGCGCGATGCCTCCTCGATCGACTTGCGGAGCAGCTCGGAACGCTCCCGAAGGAAGGTGGAAAGCGGCTTCCGGAGGAAGTAGACCAGCACCCCGACCAGGATGGAAAAATTGACCGCCTGCTTGAAGATCTCCCACCAGGGGATGCCGGCCTGCCCGCCCGCCCCCGAGGCGGCCTCCGCGGCGGTTACGGCGAAGAGAACGAATCCCGCAAAAAGGGCCTTCACGCCACGCTCCTTCCCAGCACCTTCTCGGCGATCTGGGTCGAGAGCCGCGCGACCTCCTGCCGCAGGCTTCCCAGGGCCGCTTCCTTCTCCATCCCGATCCGGGACTTCATCTGCTCGACCTGCCGGTTGCTCTCCTCGGCCGCCTCCTCGATCCGCTTCCGCTCGACCCGGGAGGCCTCCTCCATCTTCGCCCGCTTTCGGACGATCGATTCCAGGGTCGACTTGCGCAACGCCTCCTCGTACTGCCGGGTCTTCGCCTCGGCGTCGGCCAGCAGCGCCCTGGACTCCTCCATCGGCTTCGAGGAGCGGTTCTCGCGCTCCTGGAAGACCTGCAGGATCGGGCGGATCAGCGTCGCCGACAGGATGACAGCCAGGGTCACCGTGATCGCCATCTGCAGCACGGCGAGCTGGGTGATCCCCAGCGTCTCGAAGATCTTCAGCAGCAGTTCCATGGAACCCGTTTCCCTCCCGGAAATCCTTGCAGGCGAACGACTGGCTTGGGATAGATAAACGGAGAATTGGTATCACGGGAACAGCGGACTGTCAAGCGCTTCATGGCGGTTTCCGAAGCCTGCGCGGGGCGGGGAACCCGCAAAAAAAACCGGGCACCGCGGTTCCCCGCGGTGCCCCATGTTTCCTCGTGACGCGCTACAGATTCCCGCGAGCTGTTCCTGCAGCGAAAATCCGTTTCACCCCTCGATCCCGTGAGGAGCGCTACTTCTTCGGCGCCTCGGCCGGCTTCGGCGCTGCCGGGGGAGCCGCCGGAGGTGCCGCCATGTTGTCGGCCGGCGCAGCCGCGGGGGCAGGAGGAGGAGGAGGAGGCGGTGGAGCCTTCTTCTCCGCGCACGCCGAGAGACCGATCGCTGCCGCAAACACCAAACTGAGGAACAGAGCCGAATACTTACGCATTGCCTTTTGCTCCTTTCCCTTCGGATTTATCCGTCACCGGATAAGGGTTGTGTCGGTTATGCGGCGAAATATATCACAAGCCGAAACCGTTGCAAGAGATTTTCAGGATCCATCCCGGGGAAGCCGCCCCTTACGCGGGGACGAAACCGGCCCTACCGGCCCCCGAAAAGAAGGTCGCAGAGGCGGGAGAATTCCCCTTCGGAGAAATAGGAGACCTCGATCCGCCCCTTCTTCGCCGTCCCGCGGATCCGCACTCTCGTGCCGCCCCGGCGGGAGAGCTTTTCCTCGAGATCCTGGACGTGGGGATCCGGCCGCCGGGCTTTCCGGCCCGCCGGCTTTTCCTTCCCCGCCTGGCAGAGCCCTTCCACCTCGCGCACGGAGAGCCCTTTGCGCAGCACCGCCTCGAAAATCGACTGCAGCCGCTCGGGCGGGGCCTGCAGCAGCGCGCGGGCGTGGCCCGCCGAGAGGCGGCCGTCGACGACCGCCTGCCGCACCGGGGCGGGGAGCTTGAGCAGCCGGAGGGTGTTCGCCACGGTGGCGCGGTCCTTTCCCACGCGCCGGGCGATCTCCTCCTGCGAGAGGGAGAACTCCTGGACGAGCCGGCTGTAGGCCTGGGCGAGATCGATCGCGTTCAGATCCTCGCGCTGGACATTCTCGACGACCGCCGCCTCGAGCGATTCCCGGTCGCTCAGCTTCTTCACGATGGCGGGGATCGTCTCCACGCCGGCCGCCTGGGCCGCGCGGAGGCGCCGCTCCCCGGCGACCAGCTCGTATCCGCCCTCCGCGGGACGCACCAGGACCGGCTGAAGGATCCCCTTCTCCCGGACCGACTCGACGAGATTGCTCAGTTCCTCCGGGGAGAAGGTCCGCCGCGGCTGGTTCCCGCCCGCCAGGATACGTGTGACGGGAATGCGGAGAAACTCCACGTCGCGCTCGGCGGGCCCGGGAAGAAGGGCGGCGAGCCCCCTCCCCAGGACCTTCTTCTTCACCGGCTCGGGCTTTCGTTCCATCGGCTCACCATCTCCCTGGCCAACTCGAGGTAGGCCTGGGCCCCGCGCGAGCTCACCGCGTACAGGATGGCCGGCTTGCCGAACGAGGGGGACTCGGACAGCCGGACGTTTCTTGGTATAACTGTTTGAAATACTTGGGAGTTCAGGTTTTCGCGGGCCTCAGAGACCACCTGGTGGGAGAGGTTGTTCCGGGGGTCGAACATGGTCAGCACCACCCCTTCCACGGCGAGCCCGGGGTTCAGCGCCCCCCGCACTTTGTCGATCGTGCGGTAGAGCGACCCCAGTCCCTCCAGCGCGTAATATTCGCACTGCAGGGGGATCAGGACCGATTGCGCGGCGCAGAGGGCGTTCAACGTGAGCAGTCCCAGGGAGGGGGGACAGTCGATCAGGATCGTCTCGTACCGGTCGCGGACCTGCTCGAGCGCCTCCCGGAGCCGGGTCTCGCGCCTGGGGATCGAAACCAGCTCGATCTCCGCGCCGATCAGATCTCCGGAGGCCGGCGCGATGTGCAGGTACGGGAGCTCCGTCTCCCGGATCGCTTCCAGGAGTGGTATTTCGGCCAGAAGAGCGCGGTAGATGTTGTTTCCGGTTTCGCCCCCGGGCTCCCCTCCGACCCCGGAGGTGGCGTTCGCCTGGGGGTCCAGGTCGACGAGAAGCGTTTTCCTCTCCATGACGGCGAGGGAGGCGGCCAGGTTGACCGCCGTCGTGGTCTTCCCCACTCCGCCCTTCTGGTTGGCGACGGCGATGATGCGGGACAATCTCTTTACGCTCCGGCTGACGGAAGAATGAGCCCCTGCAGGAACAATGGTTTCTTGTACCACGGAGGGGCCCGGCAGGAGAACCCTTTTTTCCCCGGGAGGGGCACACCAGGGGCGGCTGCGCAGCCTCCTCCTTCGCCGCTCTCGCAGCTACGGAGGACAGGTTGGAGGGGGGGGCTGCGTTCGTGGCGCGAGGTGCCGGGCCGGCGAGTGTGACGGCCGGTCAGGGGACCCGGATCTCGCGGATCTCCCGTGTCCCCATCCCCAGCGGAAGCAAGAACCGGAACCGCCGCCCGGGCAGAGCCCCCTCCGGAAGGGGCCCCTCCACCCCTGTTTCCTTCCCGGCTCCGGTCATCAGGAGAAGCCTTCCCCCGGGCTCCAGGAGGGGAAGCAGCAGGGAGGCCGCCTCCGCAGGCGGCAGGGTCGCCCGGGTCACGACCTGTTCGAACCGTCCCAGATGTCGCGGAGGGTTCTTTCCCAGTCTTTCCTGGAAAACCTGGATATTCTTCAAGGAAAGCGCTGCAGCGACCTCCCGTAAAAACGAGCTTTTCTTCCCGGAGGACTCGAGGAAGCACACCTGCGCCTCCGGCAGCGCGACCGCGAGGGGGATCCCCGGATATCCGGCCCCCGAGCCGAAGTCCAGGATCCTCCCCCGGAAGGGAGAAAGGCGAAGCAGGAGGAGGGAATCGAGGATATGCTTGACGGCAACCTCCTCCGGATCGGTGATCGCGGTCAGCCGGATCGCCCGGTTCCACCGGAGCATCATGGCTGCGTGGGCCGAAAGCTTCTCCGCCGCCCCCGGGGGGACGGAAAGCCCCGCCTCCGCGATCAGGAGGGAGAGGAATTCCGGTGCCGGTGCCGTCACGATCGCCTCTTGTCTTGCCATCCCCTCCCTGCCTCCGATGACGAATGTTCCACGTGGAACATGTTCGCGGGCCGGGAGCGCCCATCGCTCCGCATGCCGCCCTACTATGCCATATCCCCGTGAAAGACAGGAGACGCGCCCGAGCGACACGCCGAGGAATGCGGAATCTGCCCGTTTGCAAGAGGAAACAGACCGCCCAGGCGGCGGAGCCGGTCCCGGGCACCCCCGCGACGGGGCGCATCACGGGCGGAGCCAGCCGAAGGACGGGGGGGTGAGCGGAGATAAAAAGATTTTCCGACAGCGGAGGGCACTCGGAGCGAAGCCCCCCTTCGACTTGTCCTCCG
>MGPV01000010.1:38428-38594 GCA_001797615.1 Deltaproteobacteria bacterium GWC2_65_14 | reverse complement strand
GGGGGGTGAGCGGAGATAAAAAGATTTTCCGACAGCGGAGGGCACTCGGAGCGAAGCCCCCCTTCGACTTGTCCTCCGTAGCAGCGTGAGCAGCGAAGGAGGAGGCGGCGAAGCATATGATGCCACCCCCGCGAGCCAGGGTCCCCGGCCGGCGAATGCCCCTGTC
>MGPV01000010.1:9233-38399 GCA_001797615.1 Deltaproteobacteria bacterium GWC2_65_14 | reverse complement strand
AAAAGATTTTCCGACAGCGGAGGGCACTCGGAGCGAAGCCCCCCTCCGAGGCGGCGGAGCCGGTCCCGGGCGCCCCCGGGACGGGGCGCATCACGGGCGGAGCCAGCCGAAGGAGGGGGGGTGGAGTGAAGTAAAGCGCAGGCGTGCGGGTCCATCGCACGCCGAGCCATGAACGAAGCCCCCCTCCGAGGCAGCGAAGCCGGCATCCAGCGCCCACTCCGGGTCGCCCGGATACGGGAGGGTTATGAGCGTCCCTGCGCCTGCTGCTTCCGGAGGGTCACCAGCAGGATCCCCACCGCTGCCGGGGTGACCCCCGGGATCCGCTGGGCCTGCCCGATCGAGACGGGGCGGACCCGGACCAGCTTGTCCCGGACCTCGGTGGACAGCCCGTAGACCGATTCGAAGGGGAAATCTCCGGGGATTCCCATCTCCTCGTATTTTTGAAGCTTTTTGGCCTCCTCCTCCTGGCGGCGGATATATCCGTCGAATTTCACCACCAGCCCTGCCTGGGCGATCACCTCGGGGTCGGTCCCGGAAAGCTCCGGGTCGCACTCCGCGATCAGGGCGGCGGTGACCCCGGGCCGGCGCAGCAGCTCCGCGTAGGTGATCCCCGTCCGGACCGGCGCCCCCCCCGCTTCCTCGGCCAACGCGGCCAGCGGGTGCCCGGCCGCCACGCGGGTCGACTCGAGGCGGGCAAGAACGCGGGAGAGTCCTTCCCTCTTGCGGCGGAAGAGCTGGTACCGCGCCTCCGGCAGAAGCCCCGCGCGGAAGCCGGTTTCCGAGAGTCGCAGGTCCGCGTTGTCCTCCCGCAGCAGAAGGCGGTACTCGGCCCGGGAGGTGAACATCCGGTACGGCTCCTGCGCCCCCTTGGTGACCAGGTCGTCGATCATCACCCCGATGTAGGCCTCGTCCCTCCGGATCACCACCGGCTCCAGCCCCTTCGTCCTGCGGGCCGCGTTGATCCCCGCGACGATCCCCTGCGCCGCCGCCTCCTCGTAGCCGCTGGTCCCGTTGATCTGCCCGGCATGGAACAGGTTTTTCACGATCTTGGTCTCGAGCGAGGGATAGAGCTGCACCGGGTCGGCGAAATCGTACTCGATCGCATACCCGGGACGGATGATCTCCACCCGTTCCAGCCCCGGGATCGTCCGGAGCATCTTCACCTGGATGTCGTAGGGAAGGCTGGTGGAGACCCCGTTCGGGTAATACTCCGCCGTGCGCAGCCCTTCCGGCTCCAGGAAGACATGGTGCCGTTCCCGGTCGGAGAACCGGACCACCTTGTCCTCGATGGAGGGGCAGTATCTCGGCCCGATCCCACGGATCACTCCGGAATAGAGGGGGGAGCGGGAAAGACCGGACCGGATCGCCTCGTGGGTCCGCGCATTCGTATAGGTCACGAAGCAGGGAAGCCGGGGTCTCCGGATCTCCCGGTTCTCGAACGAAAAGGGAACCGGACGGTCGTCTCCGTGCTGCGGGGTCGTCCGCGAGAAGTCGATCGTCTTGGCGTCCAGCCGGGGGGTCGTGCCGGTCTTGAGCCGCCCGACCGAAAATCCCAGCTCCCGCAGCGAGTCGGAAAGCTTCATCGACGGGAATTCGCCCGCCCTGCCGGCCGGGAAGTTCACCATCCCGACATGGACCAGCCCCTTCATGAAGGTCCCGGGGCACAGGACCACCGTCTTTCCCCGGAACCGGATCCCCAGGTTCGTGTCGACCGCTGCCGCCCTCCCCCCTTCGGTGACGACGGCGTCGACGATCGCCTGCTTGACGTCCAGCCCGTCCGTGCTCTCCAGCACCTTCTTCATCCGCAACCGGTAGACCTGCTTGTCGGCCTGCGCCCTCGAGGAGCGCACCGCCGGCCCCTTGCTCGTGTTCAGCTGGCGGAACTGGATCCCGGTGGCGTCGATGTTCTTCGCCATCTCCCCCCCGAGGGCGTCGATCTCCCGGACGAGGTGACCCTTCGCCAGCCCGCCGATCGCGGGGTTGCAGGACATCAGGCCGATCGCATCGGCGTTGATCGTCAGCAGGAGGGTCCCGCACCCCATCCGGGCGGCGGCCAGGGCCGCCTCGCACCCGGCGTGCCCTCCCCCCACGACGATCACGTCGTACTCTTTCGGATATTCATACATGTTTCCACCACCTTGGCGCCGATGTTCCACGTGGAACATCCCCGGCCGCAGGCGGCCGGAGCTTATTTTCCGATGCAGAAGGAGGAAAAGATCGTTTCCAGGATCTCTTCCGGGGCGATCTCCCCGGTCAGCTCGGCCAATGCCCGGGAGGCATCCCGCAGGTCGGCCGCGACGCACTCCTCCGGCATCCCGGCCTCCGCCGCCTCCGCCGCCCTCCGCAAGGCCTCTCCCGCCTTCCCCGCCGCCTCCGCATGCCGCATGCGGGTCAGCATCGCCTCAGCCAGTATATCACCCGCCTGCGAGGCCAGCTCCGCCGCCATCCGGCCCAGCAGGTCGTCGATCCCCTCCCCAGTCTTCGCGGACAGGGAAACGATTCCTGCCCTTCCCGGCCCGGCAAACCGCTCCCCGCTTTCGGCCGGGGGGAGGTCGCACTTGTTCCGCAGGAGCAGGTGCGGGCGTCTTGCCACCTCCCGGTAGGCCCCCTCGTCTCCCGCGTGGGCCGGCCGGCTCGCATCGAGGAGAAACAGAACCAGGTCGCTTTCCGCCACGATCTCCCGGCTCCTGCGGACCCCTTCCCGTTCGACCGGGTCTTCGGTCGGCCGAAGCCCCGCGGTGTCGACCAGCCGGACCGGGACCCCGGAAAGGGAGATCTCCCCGGAGAGGTAATCCCGGGTGGTCCCCGGGATCTCGGTCACGATGGCCCGCTCCTCCCCCAACAGGCGGTTGAGGAGGCTCGATTTGCCGACGTTGGCCACCCCCGCGATCGCCACGGAGGCGCCCTCCCGGTAGAGACGCCCCCGGGCGAAGGAGTCCCGGAGGCGCCCGACGGCAGAGCCGACATCCTTAATGTTATCAATAAGTTGCTGCCTCGGGGGGGGTGGGATGTCCTCGTCGTCGGAAAAGTCGATCGAGGCTTCCAGCAGGGACAGGAGAGAGAGCATCCGGTCGCGCAGGGGGGCGACCGCCCTTCCGATTCCGCCGCGCAGCTGCCGCAGCGCCGCGCGCGCCGCCCCTTCCGTCCGGGCGGCGATCAGGTCGGCCAGCCCCTCCGCCTGGGTCAGGTCGATCTTTCCGTTCAGGAAGGCGCGCCGGGAAAACTCGCCCGGGGCCGCCGGGACCGCCCCGAGCGCGCAGGCTGCATCCGCCGCCTGCTCCACCAGCACCGGGCTTCCGTGCAGATGGATCTCCGCCAGGTCTTCCCCGGTGAAGCTTGCCGGGGCGGGGAAACAGGCGACCAGCCCCGAATCGATCTCCTCTCCGGAGGCGTCCCGCACGGCGCAGCGGGTCAGCGTTCTGGGGGGAAGCGAGGCGACCGCAAGCCCCGTCAGGGCGGAGGCGATCGGAAAGGCGCGGGGTCCGGAAAGACGCAGGATGGCGATCGCCCCTACCCCTTCCGGGGTGGCGGGGGCGACGATCGTCGTTTTGGCCGCCGGCGGGAACCGTCCACGGGAACCTCCTCGGGAAGAGCGGCCCTCTCCGGACGATCCTTACGCCGAGGCCGCCTGCTCCGCCGCAGTCTGCCGGTTCTGGTAGATCTGCTGACCGATGGAGAGCAGGTTGTTCATCAGCCAGTAGATCGTCAGGCCGGTCGGGAACCCCCAGAACATGAAGGTGAAGACCAGCGGCAGGAACATCATCATCTTCTGCTGGGTCGGGTCCATCCCCCCGGAGGGGGAGAGCTTCTGCTGGACAAACATCGAGACCCCCATCAGCAGCGGGAGCAGGCGGATCGGGATCGTGTAGCCGGCCACGGCGATGTCCCAGAGATGCTCGGGCGCGGACAGGTCGTTGATCCAGAGGTAGAAGGGGGAGTGGCGCAGCTCGATCGCCACCAGCAGTCCCTTGTAGAGGGCGATAAAGACCGGGATCTGCAGGAGCATCGGGAGGCAGCCGCTCATCGGGTTGATGTTGTAGGTCTTGTAGAGGTTCATCACCTCCTGGTTCATCCGGGCCTTGTCGTCCTTGTACTTCTCCTTGAGCTTGTTCACGATCGGCGCGAGGGCCTGCATCTTCTTCATCGAGGCCATCGACTTCTGCGTCAGCGGGAAGAAGAGGATCTTGATCAGGATCGTCAGGAGGATGATGTCGATTCCGTAGTTCCCGGTCACCCGATTGCTCGCGGAGAGGAGCCACACGAGCGGCTTGGCCAGGAAGGTGAACCAGCCGTAGTCGACCAGCTGCTCCAGGTCTTTACCGACGGACTGGAGAAGGGCGTACTCCTTCGGCCCCATGAACACGCCCGTGGTGAAGGCCGACACCTCCTTCGGCCCCAGCACTGCCGGCGAGTCGGCGAGCGAGATCCGTATCCCCTCCTCCCCCACCGAGGCGGCCCCCTCGACCGCCAGCGGCTTCGCGGGGATTGCGACCAGGGTGAAATACTTCGAGTCCGCGGAGACCCACCGGGCCGGCGTCTTCGGGATATCCCCCTTCCCGACCTTCTTCAGGTCGTACTGCTGGATCTTTCCTCCCTCGTTCACGACCACCCCGTGGAAGGAGTAGGAATCGCCCTGAAGCTCTCCTACGAAGACCTGGGAGAGCTCGATCCCCGGGCGGAACCGCAGCGACCCCGTGGAGCCGTTGGAAACCTTCTGCTCGAGCTCGAACTCGTACCTGCCCCCGGTGAACCGGTATTCCCGGAAGATCCGGATCCCCTGCTCCGATTCCCAGGCGAGCCGGACGACCGCCTTCTCTCCCTCCTTCACCGTGACGGTCTCGGGTGCGTCGGAGGAAAAGACCGGCAGCGCCGGGAAGGGAGGCTGGCTCTCCGCGAGGAACGGATCGAGCGGCAGCGGACGGATCGATCCCGAACCCACGATGTCGAGCGGCTTCCCGCCGGGACCCGGCTTGTCCATGTAGCGGCTCAGCAGGAAGGATTGCACTCCCCCGCCGGCGGTGGCGATGGTGGCGGTGTACAGGGGGGTCTTCACGGCGATCCATCGCAGCGGGTTTTTCCCGCGGGAGGTGGGCCCCCCGAGGACTTCCGCCCCGGGGACCGCTCCTGCAGGCGCAACGCCGGGCACCCCGGCAGGTGCGCCCTGGACGTTGTCCCTCCCCGCGACCTGGGTCTGCGCGCTTCCCGGCCTCTGATCCGCCCCCTTCTCCGGGGCGGGACCGAACAGCTTCTGGTATCCGATCACGATGACGATCGACAGCACGAACGCCAGGATCAACCGTTTTTCCATCAATCCCTCGTTCCGAAAAAGTGGATCGGCCGGGGCTCATCCACCCCGCCTGGATGGAACGGGTGGCACCGCAGGATTCGCCGCACCCCGGCAAGAACCCCAATAACACACCCATTCGTTGAGATAGACCTTATCGTGTATTCCGAGCAGCTTGGGGTATACCGGCAATTGTTCCCGAGATACGGGGAAACCGCCTTCTGGTAGAATCGGATCGCGCCGATCAGGATATCGCCTGGCCTCAACGGGATGATCCCCTCCTGTTTCCCCACCGGCGTTCGATCGCATCCGACAGCTCGCGGCTCACGGATACGAGGTCCGCCTCGTGGGGCGCCTTTCTCGCGACGATCGCGGTGCGGCTTCCGTCCGGAAAGAGCCTCTTGTTCCCGCGGTAGAATTCCCGGAGGAGCCGCTTGATCCGGTTGCGCACGACGGATCCGCCGGCCCGCCTGCCGACCGAGATCCCCACCTGCCTGCGCGCAGGCCCCCGGCCGGTATCCATGTCCACCCGGTAATCGCGATAGACGGTGAAGTGGGGCGTGGTGGCCCGCTCGCCCCTGCGAACGACTTCCCGGTACTCGCGGTCGGTGCGCAATCTCTCCGCCCTCGGAAAGCCGGGGCATTCGGCGCGCTCCGCCCTGTCCATGCGCGGGGAACTTACTTCTTGCCGCCCACCGACACGGTGAGACGCTTCCGCCCCTTGGCGCGGCGCCGAGAAATGATCTGCCTCCCCGCCTGGGTGGACATGCGGCTGCGGAACCCATGAGTCCTGAGACGCCGCCGGTTGTGCGGCTGGTAGGTACGCTTCATCCCGGCCTTCCTCCTTCTGCTCCTTGACGCAATACGGCGATCGACGGAAAAAGGGTAATTTAATCCATTTTTTCCGGGCCTGTCAACCGGAAATTCCCGGCAGGCGATTGCCGGAGCCCCCGACCGTCGCGAGCGCTCTACCCTCCCTACGCACTTTCCTCCATCCGCCCGCACCCCCCCCGAGCACCCGGCTCCCAGGCCCAAAAGCAAATTTCGGGGGACCTTCGCCTGCCCGTTTTCCGCTCGGCCCTGCATGGGCGAGGGCCCCGGGAAGCAACTGCTCCGGGGAAGGCACAGCCTTCCCGGGTTGTCAAGAAGGATGCAGGTACCCCCGAATTTTTCCTCGGTGTATTTCTTCCTTGCTTCCGTTTTTTCCGGTGTGGTAACCTCCACCTCCCGGGAGAGGGAAAAAAGGACAATACCTCCGGGATCCAACTTTAAAACAGCTGTCCGTAAACCAAGGGGAAAGACCCATTCATTCCAATCCTAAATGTCTGGTTTTGCTGGGCTTTGCGGGTTTTCCACAGGTGTGGATAACCGTGTGGGCAACTGCAGGCACCCGACGAGCCTTAACCGCTGGACAACGCATGCATTTTCCTTTCGTAAAATCCGATTTTTTTCGAGCATGAGCGGGGCCGTTTCGTGACATCCAAAGCGTGGGAAAGAGCGCTTGCCCAGATCAAGGGAGCCGTCTCGGACCAGGTGTTCGAGACATGGCTGCGGCCGCTGCGTTTCGTCGCCAGGGAGGACTCGCTGGTCCTTGTCGCCACCCCCCACAGGTTCTTCAAGCAGTGGATCGAGGAGAATTACCTTGCGCACCTCGAGGAGGCAGCCCGGAAGGAGTTCGGGCGGGATGTCTCCGTCGAGATCGTCGTGGGAAGCGACGAGGACGGCGACAGCGAGCGGACTCCCTCGCCGGCCGAGGTGCCGGACCCCCAGGCCCCTCCGGAGAGAGGCATAACCCAGCGTGCCCGCAACGGGGTGCTCAACCCCCGGTATACCTTCGATCGCTTCGTCGTCGGGGTCGGAAACCAGTTCGCGCAGGCCGCCTCCTTCGCCGTCGCCACCGATCCGGCGAAAAGCTACAACCCCCTCTTTCTCTACGGAGGCGTCGGCCTCGGCAAGACCCACCTGCTGCACGCCATCGGAAACCTCGCCCTGGAGCGGAATGCGAACGTCCGGGTCTGCTACATCACGGCGGAGAAGTTCACGAACGAGCTGATCTACAGCCTGCGTACGAACCGGATGCCCAGCTTCAAGGAGAGATACCGCAACGTCGACCTGCTCCTGGTGGACGACGTGCAGTTCATCGCCGGCAAGCAGCGCACGCAGGAGGAGTTCTTCCACACCTTCAACGATCTCTACTCTTCCCGGAAGCAGATCGTCGTTTCGAGCGACAAGTTCCCGAAGGAGATTCCGGACCTGGAGGAGCGGATCCAGTCGCGCTTCGAATGGGGGCTCGTCGCCGACATCCAGCCGCCCGATCTCGAGACCCGGCTCGCGATCCTGAACCGGAAAGCCGAAGCGGAGCAGATACCCCTCCCCGAAGACGTGGGGCTCTTTCTCGCCAGCATGGTCAAGAACAACATCCGCGAGCTGGAGGGGTCGCTCATCCGGATCGGGGCCCACGCCTCGCTGACCCGCCGGGAGATCAACCTGGAGCTGGCCAAGGAGGTGTTGGCGAAGCTGCTGGAGAGCTCCGTGCGGGAGATCTCCCCGGAGGCGATCCAGAAGGCGGTCGCGGAACACTACGGGGTGAAGGTCTCCGATCTTCGCTCCGAACGGAAGCACAAGGTGATCGCGCTTCCCCGACAGATCTGCATGTATCTCATGCGGCAGATGACGAGCTGCTCCTACCCGGACATCGGCCACCGGTTCGGAGACCGGGACCACTCCACCGTGATGTACGCCGTAAAAAAGATAGAGAAAAAAATCGGGGAAGATGTATCTTTAAGAAACAGCATCGAGGCGCTGCGCAAGTTGATCAATGGATAACCCTGTGGAAGGAATGCGGATGCTTTTTTTCTCCACAACCTGCACCCGAACCCCGCACAGCTTCCCCGCAGCAACCGCTCCCGGTATCTTCCGCCGGATCCCCGGCTTTCCCGTCTCATCCACAACTTCACAGCTCCTACTGCTGCTTCTGGGTTTCAAGATTCTAAAAGAAAGAGGGAGACCATGAACTTCTCTGTGGAGCGCGACCAACTCGAAGGGATGCTCGCGAGGGTACAGGGCGTGGCGGAGCGACGGCACGCCATGCCGATCCTGTCCCACCTGCTCCTGACCGCCGCCAAGAAGGGGGAGCCCGGAGGAGGCCCGGGAATCACGGTGGT
The DNA here is from genome assembly GCA_001797615.1 of Deltaproteobacteria bacterium GWC2_65_14. Classification (NCBI taxonomy): domain Bacteria; class Deltaproteobacteria; species Deltaproteobacteria bacterium GWC2_65_14. Next base: position 29,951 of record MGPV01000010.1, on the reverse strand, counting down.
CGCGTCCGACCTGGAGATCGTCATCCGCTGTACTCAGCCGATGGACGTGGGGGAGGGCGGATCGATCGCGCTTCCGGCGAAGAAGCTGTTCGACATCGCGAAGGTCCTTCCCAAGGGGTCGGTCACCATCTCGGAAAAGGAGGGGACCTCCGTCGAGCTCTCCGCGGGACGCGGCCACTTCCGACTGGCGGGTCTGCCGAGCCAGGAGTTTCCGGAGATGCCGGAGAAGCCGAAGGGAACCGCGGTCCCGATCGATTCGGACGTCTACCGGCGTCTCGTGGACCGGGTCACTCCGTTCGCCACGGGGGACGAGACCCGGTACAACCTCTCCGGCATCCTGCTCGAGAAGCGGGAAGAGGGGGGGAAGGCCATGCTGAGGATGGTGGCCACGGACGGGCACCGGCTGGCGGTGGCCGACGGGGAGGTCCCGGAGATCGGCGGGCTGATCGGGGAGAGGAAGGTTCTCGTCCCGAGGAAGGGGTTGCTCGAGATCCGCAAACTCGCCGACTCGGGGCCGGGGTCGCTTTCCCTGTCCGCCTCGGAAAAGTTCCTCTTCGCCGGAAAGGGGGACACCGAGATCTGGGTGCGGCTTCTCGACGCCGATTTCCCGGACTATCGGCAGGTGATCCCCAAGGAGAACAAGCTCCTGGCCTCCGTGCCCCGGGAGCCGTTCCTGGGCGTCCTGAAGAGGGTCAGCGTCATGGCCCCGGAGAAGATCAACAGCGTGAAGCTCTTTTTCTCCGGGAAGCAGCTGGAGGTGTCGACCACCAGCCCCGACCTGGGAGAGGCCAGAGACCTGCTGCCGGTGGAGTACGACGGCGGCCCCGTCAAGATCGGGTTCAACGGAAGATACCTGCAGGACGCCATCAACGGGATCTCGGAAGACACCGTCGGGTTCGAGATGAAGGACGAGGTCTCCCAGGTGATCCTGCGGGCTCCGAAGGACCCGTCCTACCTCGCCATCATCATGCCGATGCGGATCGCCTGAAGGGGGCTTCCCACAGCCCCGAGGGAACAGCTTTTTCCTCTCCGCAAGGCCGATCCGTAGTATAATAAGTCGATTATACTTTCGAGGTGTTTCCCGCATGTCGGAACAGCCGAACGACCTCCTCCGCAACGGCAACGGGGCGGACGACTATACCGGCGAAAACATTAAGGTTTTAAAGGGCCTGGAGGCGGTCCGGAAGCGCCCGGCGATGTACATCGGGAGCACGGACGCCAACGGCCTTCACCACCTCGTCTACGAGGTCGTCGACAACTCGATCGACGAGGCGATGGCGGGGCACTGCGACGCCATCTCGGTCACGATTCACCCGGACAACTCGGTCAGCGTGGACGACAACGGCCGCGGGATCCCCATCGACGTGATGGAAGGGGAGGGGGGCAAGCCCGCCGCCGAGGTGGTGCTCACCGTCCTGCACTCCGGCGGGAAGTTCGACCGGGACACATACAAGGTGTCCGGCGGTCTCCACGGCGTGGGCGTCTCCGTGGTGAACGCCCTCTCGGAGTCTCTCGAGGCGGAGATCCGCCGCGACGGCAAGGTCTACCACCTGGGCTTCTCCCGGGGGATGACCACCTCCCCGATGACGGTGACCGGGAAATCCCGGAAGACCGGGACCAGGATCACCTTCAGGCCGGATACCCAGATCTTCACCGAGACCGAGTTCAGCTTCGAGACGCTCTCCCAGCGGCTGCGGGAGCTTTCCTTCCTCAACGCGGGGCTGAAGATCTCGATCCTGGACGAACGCACGGAGAAGTCGCACGAGTTCCAGTACAAGGGTGGGATCGTCTCCTTCGTCCAGCACCTGAACCGGAACAAGAACGCGCTGCACAGCAAGCCGATCTACGTGGAAGGGGAGAAGGACAACGTCCAGGCCGAGGTCGCCCTCCAGTACAACGACTCCTACCAGGACACGGTCTTCGCCTTCGCGAACAACATCAACACCCACGACGGCGGCACGCACCTGATCGGCTTCCGGTCGGCGCTCACCCGCGCGGTGAACCAGTATGCCCAGAAGGGGAACCTGCTCAAGGGGGTCAAGGAGAACCTCTCCGGGGACGACCTGCGCGAGGGGCTGACCGCCGTGGTGTCGGTGAAGGTGCCGGAGCCGCAGTTCGAGGGGCAGACCAAGCACAAGCTGGGAAACAGCGAGGTCAAGGGGATCGTCGACTCGCTGGTCTACGAGAAGCTGGCCAACTACTTCGAGGAAACCCCCTCTGTGGCGAGGAAGATCGTCGAGAAGGCGCTCGAGGCGGCGCGTGCCCGAGAGGCGGCGCGCAAGGCGAAGGAACTGGCCCGGCGCAAGGGGGCGCTCGACTCGGCGGGGCTGCCCGGGAAGCTGGCCGACTGCCAGGAGACCGACCCGGGGAAGTGCGAGCTCTTCCTCGTCGAGGGGGACTCGGCGGGGGGCTCGGCGAAACAGGCCCGCGACCGGCGCTACCAGGCGATCCTGCCGCTGAAGGGGAAGATCCTCAACGTCGAGAAGGCGCGTATCGACAAGATGCTCTCCTCCCAGGAGATCCGGACGATGATCACGGCGCTGGGCACCGGGATCGGGAAGGAGGATTTCGACGCGGCGAAGGTCCGCTACGGCAAGGTGATCATCATGACCGACGCCGACGTGGACGGCGCGCACATCCGGACGCTGTTGCTCACCTTCTTCTTCCGGCACATGCGGCAGCTGATCGACGCCGGCAACATCTTCATCGCCCAGCCACCGCTCTTCGGCATCCGCAAGGGGAAGGGGATGACCTACCTGAAGGACGAGGCGGCCTATCGGGAGTTCCTGATCGAGAACGGGATCCAGAACCGGCGCGTGGGCGGCGGCAACGGGCAGGGGGCGCTCACCGGGCAGAAGATGGCGGCGTGGCTTCGGAAGATCTCCCGGCTCGAGGAGATCGCGATCCGGGCCGACCGGCGCGGCATGCCCGCCTTCGTGCTGCTCTCCCTCGCCCCGAGGGCGGCGGAAGGGGTGAAGGCGCTGGAAGGGGAGAAGGGGGCGAAGAAGTTCTTCACGTCGCTGGTCGCGGAGTGGAAGGGCAACCGCCCCGACGTGACCCACGTCTCCTTCGAGATCCGGCCCGACCCGGACGACGACGCGGAAAGCGCGGTCCAGGTTCTCCTCAGGTGGAAGCGGGGAGGGCTGCCGATGGAGTGCACCATCGACCGGCACCGCCTCCGTGCCGCGGACCTGCGGGAGTCGAACACCCTCTACACCCAGGTCCAGGAGACGCTGCCTCCTCCCTACCGGCTGGACGGCGACGGCGCCTTCCCCGAGGCCGACGGGCCGCTCTGCCTGCTGGGGCAGGTCCTCGAGGTGGGGAAGAAGGGGCAGACGATCCAGCGATACAAGGGTCTGGGCGAGATGAATCCCGAGCAGCTCTGGGAAACGGCGATGAATCCGGAGACCCGGGAGCTTCTCCGGGTGGAGATCGGCGACGAGACCGACGCCGACGAGATCTTCACGAAGCTGATGGGCGACCAGGTGGAGCCGCGGAGGGAGTTCATCGAGAAGAACGCCCTGGAGGTCTCCTCGCTCGACATCTAGGCGGCTGCCTTGCTGCGCATGATTCGAACGGGAGGAGGCGGCAGATGGAACCGTCCAAAATCGTCGTCCGGTATCTCGACGGAAGAATCCTGAAGGGAACCACCCGGAATTTCTCGCCGCTGAAGCCGACCTTCCAGCTTCTTCCGGGGGGGAGGACGACCCTCGTGGAAGTCTCCGTGAGCCACTTAAAAGCCGTCTTCTTCGTCCGGGACTTCCTGGGGAACAAGCTTTACAGGGAGAGGAAGAAGGTGGCGGAAGGGGACAAGCCGCAAGGGCGCCTCGTGGAGGTGACCTGCAGGGACGGAGAGGTGCTCGTGGGCTCGACGATGGGATACGACCCCGGCCGCCCGGGGTTCTTTCTCCATCCCATCGACCCGAAGACGAACAACACCAAGATCTTCCTGACATCCGCGGGCGTGGCCAAGGTACGGTATTTCTGACGTCCCTTCCGGTTTATTCCCCGTCGCGGCCGGTGGCCGCCTATCCGTCCTCGGGGCTGCGCACCGCGAGGCCCGGACGGTTCAGCACGTGCGTGTAGATCATCGTCGTCGCCACGTCGCTGTGCCCGAGAAGCTCCTGCACCGTGCGGATGTCGGCCCCGGATTCGAGAAGGTGCGTCGCGAAACAGGCGCAGCGTGTGGCAGCCGACCGGTTCCGCGATGTCCGCCATCTCGCCCACACGAGATACCACTTCGTTTGCGCCCCGGACCGACCGTGCAGCTCGAGGGCGTCGCGGAACGGGCCGTCCCAGGATTCCGGAGGGTCCCCTCGATGATCCGGCTCCCGGTCCGGAGGTCGATCCCCCCCGACGTGTACGCTTTCACGCAAGCCGTCGCCCATGGCCCCCCTCCCTCTGTTTTCAACAGACCACAGCAAGGACCGTGCTATACAGCAAAGGCCAGCATTCCCCCCATCCCACGCTGTCCAACAACCCAAACAGCATCCCGGGCCATTCCACCCTTAACCCCACACCGCCTAAGCAGCGGTTAGCTGGTCATCGTTCATGACCAAAGGAGACGAAATATGGGAGCGGTGGAAAATATAAAAGAAATTGCAGACCTGATAAAGAAGATTGGCGACATCGATCTATACCGAAAGATAGTGGAGTTGGAACAAGAAGTATTCGAACTGTCAAGGCAAAACAGAATATATCAAAGTGAAATAGAAGATCTAAAAAATCTATTTAATGTAAAACAAAATATTAAGTATGTAGGTCAAGTATATTACGTTGAAGGAGATCCAGATCCGTATTGCCCAAAATGCTGGGAGGTTAGCAAAGCGCTAGTTCACTTAACAGAATCCGCGAGTCCCAGTTTCGGTCATTGCCCTAATTGCAACAAATCATTTAGGGTTAGGTAAGCTGCAATATCTTAAATTTAGGACCTGCCTGGAGAAGCAATTGAATTTTAATCATATTTGCCTCTATACGGATGGCGGCAGCAAGGGGAACCCTGGGCCTGGTTCAATTGCTGTTATTATTTGTAACTCCGATAACGCAATCTTACATGAATATTCGGAATGTATTGGACATTGCACGAATAACCAAGCCGAATACAAGGCATTGATAAAGGGGCTTGACTTGTCAGCAAAATACACTAGGCGAAAGGTAACTTGTTATTCGGACAGCGAACTTCTAATAAAACAAATGAATGGACAATACAGGTTGAAAAATGATGAACTTAGAAAATTATTTCATCATGTCCTCGACCTCGTCCGGATGTATGACGAAGTCGTATTTCAGCATGTATTTCGGGGAAATCAGCGAATCACCCGAGCCGACCAGCTTGTAAAGCAGGCACATACGGGAAGGCATATGAATAGAGTCCATGTAATCCCATGATGCCAGCTAACAACGGCTTGAAGCTGACGGCTGCCCGGCGAAATACCTGTGGCCCCGCAGCTTAAGCCGCGCGTTAGACGCTAAATTTTTCACGCCCCTTGGGGGGTGTTGTCTTTGGGGGGTTGCAGGGCATCCAAGGATATGGTACAAGATATGGTACCACATGAAGTACGCTATAGGAGGGCGCCATGCCGAAAGTACTCCCAACCGAAGACGTCAGACCCTTATCCGAATTTCGAGCCAATGCCGCCGCTTTGGTGAATCAGGTGCGCACAACGCGACGGCCACTGATCTTGACGCAGCATGGGAGAAGTGCAGCTGTTCTTCTTGATGTGAAGTCATATGAAGATCTCGTTGAGCATGCGGAATTACTGCAAGATATCCAGTTGGCAGAATCTCAAATTGCTGAGGGGAAAGTTATAGAGCATTCGGAATTCAAGAAATATATCTTTGAACGGCTAGGCATATGAAGGTCTTATGGTCATATGTTGCCGTTGCAAATCTTATCGAGAGTAATAGATTTATTGCGAAGGAAAATCCGGAGGCAGCACGTTCGGTGATAAATGATATTTATGAGGCTGGAAACCGCATAAAAGAATTTCCGAACAAGGGTCGCATTGTTCCAGAGATAAGGAAGCAAAACGTAAGGGAAATATTTTGCAGGAATTACAGAATCATTTATAAAATAGAATCTAAGCGAATAACCATATTAACCGTTCGCCATATGAGACAAGAATTAAAGGAAAATGATACTTAAATATATATTTGCGTCTAACAACAGGCTGAAGCTGACGGCTGCCCTGCGGAAGTACCCGAGGCCCCGCAGCTGAGCGTCAGCTCTCAATTCTTGCCGATATCGGAGGCATGCGAACCGAGGGAGGAGTTCCCAATGCTGCAAAGCGTCCAGGGATATATCGACTATTACGAGGGAATTCGCCGTCGGACTCTGCATTTCATCGACGCTATTCCCGCGGACAGAATCGATTGGCTACCAGGCGAGGGCGAATTCACGTTCGGAGACCTCATCCGCCACCTGGCTGCCACCGAGGATATGTTTATCGGCGCCGTGGTGAATGGAATATGGAAATACGCCGGGCACAAAATCGAAGCGAAACAGGAACGCGACGTTGCCATCACGTTGCTCAAGTCCACTCACCAAGATGCCATGAAGAGACTGGGCACTTTAAGCGACTCCGCTTTGACGGAAACTCGCCCATCACTGAGCGGCACGGAAGTCAAGACATGGCGATTGTTGATGGCGATGGTCGAACACGAAGTCCATCATCGTAGTCAAATGGCAATGTACTTAACGCTGATCAAAATCAAACCCCCTCATATCTACGGCCTGAAGAATGTGAACCTGGTGGAGGAATTCGGCACCGGGGAGGGGGTCTGGAAGATCTTCGCGGCCGGCGTCCGGACAGTCCAGGTCCGGCCCGGGCGGCTGCGGATCATGTTGCAAGAGTAGGTTTCCCCTCCCGCGGGAAATCGGATAGAATGCTTCCTGCCGCCGCACCTGCGGCGGAGTGTCCCGTGCATGCAACCTTCCATCGGTCGCGGCCGTCGAGTCCGGAAACCGGCTGGCAAACCCTCTTCCGTCAGATGCGAGGAGAACGCCGATGGGACTTCCGGAACGCTCTCTCGACAGAACCGCCTCGAAGTGCCTCTCACTCCTCCGGGAACTTCTCGACAGCTTCCACCCACGGGACTTCGCCGTCCGCCTGTGGGACGGAAGCGCCCTGGAGCCCGGGCCCGGACGGCCGGCGCGGTTCACGCTGGCGATCCGGAACCCGTCCGCCCTGCGCACCCTGTTCCTTTCGCCGGACGAGCTCTCCCTGGGAGAGGCCTACGTCCACGGCGACATCGACGTGGAAGGGGAGATCGGGGCCGTCTTCCGCCTGGCGGACCACCTGGCCCGGCATCGCCCGGGAGTGGGGCAGCGGCTTCAGTGGGCGAGGCAGCTCTATGCCCTGCCGGGCGCGGACCAGTCATCCCGGTTCCTTCGCCGGCCTAGGATCGGCGGTCGGCTCCACTCGATATCCCGGGACCGGAAGGCCGTCACCTACCATTACGACGTCTCCAACGACTTCTACGCGCTGTGGCTCGACCGCAGGATGGTCTACTCCTGCGGGTACTTCTCCACGCCTCAGGACGACATCGATACCGCGCAGGAGCGGAAGCTGGACCTGGTCTGCAGGAAGCTTCGGCTACGCCCCGGGGAGCGGCTGCTCGACATCGGATGCGGGTGGGGAGGTTTGCTGATACATGCCGCGAGGCGCTACGGCGTGGAGGGGGTCGGGATCACGGTGAGCCGTCCCCAGGCCGACTTCGCGAACGCGAAAATCCGGGAGGCTGGCCTCTACGAACGATGCCGCGTGGAGCTGTCCGAGTACCGGGAGATGGAGGGGGCTGGTTTCTTCGACAAAATCGCAAGCATCGGGATGGTCGAGCATGTCGGCGTCTCCGGCCTCTCGGGGTATTTCCGGCGGGCCTTCGGGATGCTGCGCCCCGGAGGGGCCTTCCTGAACCAGGGGATTGCCTGCAACCCTGCTTGGCCGCCGCCTCCGGGTCCCTCCTTCAGCGACCACTATGTCTTCCCCGACGGGGAGCTGCCGCCGGTCTCCTCCACGCTGCGGGCCGCGGAGGAGGAGGGGTTCGAGGTGCGCGACCTGGAGAACCTGCGGGAGCACTACGTGCTGACGCTCCTCCGCTGGAGGGCGCGCCTGGAGGCCCGGGTGGATGCGGCGTTGCGGATCGCGGGGGAGAGGATCTACAGGATCTGGCGGCTCTACCTGGCCGGCGCGGCCTACACTTTTTCCACTGGGAAGAACAACGTCTTCCAGGCCCTCCTGGTGAAGCCCGACGGAGGGAGGAGCGGTCTTCCGTTGACCCGGGAGGACTGGTACCGCCAGTCCCCTTCCGGCTGCTGACCCGCGATCCCCTGCGGACCCTTTTCCCGGGCATGTTGGGGTGTTTTCCGTGGTAAAATATCCCGGTTGAATCATCCCGAAACGACCCCTATTTCCACGGGAGCTTTCTGAACCGACATGGACCTTTTCGCCAAGCCGGCCGCGACGCGCACCGTCCAGGACGAGATGCGCAGGAGCTATCTCGACTACGCGATGAGCGTGATCGTCGGGCGGGCCCTGCCCGACGTGCGCGACGGGCTCAAGCCGGTCCAGCGCCGCATCCTCTACGCGATGTACGAGCTGGGGAACGAGTACGGAAAGCCCTACAAGAAGTCGGCCCGTATCGTCGGAGACGTGATCGGAAAGTTCCACCCGCACGGGGACACGGCGGTGTACGACGCCCTCGTCCGGATGGTCCAGGAGTTCTCCCTCCGGTACCCGCTGGTGGACGGGCAGGGGAACTTCGGCTCGATGGACGGCGATTCCGCCGCTGCGATGCGGTACACCGAGGTGCGGCTGGCGAAGATCTCCGCGGAGCTCATTTCCGACCTCGACAAGGAGACGGCGGAGACGGTCCCGAACTACGACGGGTCGATCACCGAGCCGCGGGTCCTGCCGGCCCGGATCCCGACGCTTCTGGTCAACGGAAGCTCCGGCATCGCCGTCGGGATGGCCACCTCGATCCCCCCGCACAACATGGGGGAGGTGATCGACGCCCTGCTCGCGATGATCAAAACCCCCGACCTCACGGTGGAGCAGCTGATGGTGTTCGTCCCCGCCCCCGATTTCCCCACGGGGGGGATCCTCTACGGGCTCGAGGGGGTGCGGGACGCCTACCGGACCGGGAAGGGGAACGTCCAGATCCGCGCCCGCGCCTTCATCGAGAAGACGAAAAAGGGGGACCGGGAGTCGATCGTGCTCACCGAGATCCCCTACCAGGTGAACAAGGCGCGCCTGCTGGAGCGGATCGCGGAGCTGGCGAGGAACAAGCAGATCGAGGAGATCTCCGACCTGCGCGACGAGTCGGACCGGGACGGGACCCGGATGGTGATCGAGCTCAAGAAGGATTCGGTCGCCGAGGTGGTCCTGAACAACCTCTACAAGCTGACCCAGATGCAGGTCTCCTTCGGGGTGCAGCTGCTGGCCATCGTCCAGAACCAGCCGCGGACGCTCAACCTCAAGCAGATGCTCGAGGAGTTCCTCGCCTACCGGCGGGAGGTGGTGACGCGGCGCTCTCTCTTCCTCCTGAAGAAGGCCGAGGCCCGGGCGCACATCCTGGAAGGCTTCAGGATCGCGCTGGCGAACCTGGACGCGGTGATCCAGCTGATCCGCAAGTCGAAGGACCCGAAGGAGGCCAAGGAAGGGCTGGTGAAAACGTTCGCCTTATCCGAGATCCAGGCCCAGGCGATCCTCGACATGCGGCTGCAGCGGCTGACCGGGCTCGAGCGGGAGAAGATCCTCGAGGAGCTGAAGGAGGTTCTGAAAGAGATCGCGAGACTGAAGAAGATCCTGGGCGAGGAGACGGAGCTGCTCCGGGTGATCTCCGAGGAGTTCCGGGAGATCCGGGCGGCCTACGCGGACGAGCGCCGCTCGGAGATCGTGGAGGAGACGAGGGAGCTCTCCCTCGAGGACCTGATCGTCGACGAGGAGATGGTGGTCACCGTCTCCCACTCCGGCTACATCAAGCGGAACCCGATCTCCCTCTACCGCTCCCAGCGGCGGGGAGGGCGGGGGAAGGTGGGGATGGGGACCAAGGAGGAGGATTTCGTCTCCATGCTCTTCGTCGCCACGATGCACTCCCACATCATGTTCTTCACGAACACCGGGAAGGTGCACCTGCTCAAGGTCCACGAGGTCCCCGAGGCGGGGCGGGCGGCGAAGGGAAAGGCGATCGTGAACCTGCTTTCCCTGTCTTCGGGCGAGCGGATCTCGGCGATCCTCCCGGCGCGGGAGTTTACGGCGGGGAAGTTCGTCGTGATGGCCACCGCGAAGGGTGTGGTCAAGAAGACCGACCTGATGGAGTTCTCCCGCCCCCGGGCCGGCGGGATCATCGCGCTGGGCCTGAACGTCGGAGACTCGCTGATCGCCACGGAGATCACCGGCGGGGAGGACGACGTCCTCCTCTCCACGCGGCAGGGGCTCTCCATCCGGTTCCGCGAGGAGGACGTGCGGGCGATGGGGCGCACCGCCGTGGGGGTGCGCGGGATCTCGCTCGGAAAGAAGGACGAGCTCGTGGGGATGGAGATCCTGCGCGCCGGCGGGACGCTGCTCACCGTCACCGAGAACGGCTACGGGAAGCGGACCGCCATCGACGAGTACCGGGTCCAGTCGCGCGGCGGCAAGGGGGTCATCACCCTGAAGGTGACCGGGAAGACCGGGGCGGTCCTGGGGGGGGCCCAGGTGTCCGAAGAGGACGACGTGATGCTGGTCACCGACGGCGGGAAGATCATCCGGATGCCCGTCGCGGAGATCCGGATGAGCGGCCGGAACACCCAGGGGGTCCGTCTGATCGGGATGGAGGAGAAGGAGAAGGTCGCCTCCCTGGCCCGGCTGGCGGAGAAGGAAGAGTAGGGCGCGGCCGCGGCGCATCGACGCCCTCGGTGCCGCGCTCTCCTTGTGACATGAACCACTCCACGGCCTTGAGGCGCTCCGCGGCCCTCGTCGCCCTGGCTCTCCTGGCTCTCCTTCCGGCCTGCGCGGACCGGGCGAGGGAGCGGTTCGAGGGGGCGGAGAAGGCGCTTCTGCGGCAGGAGATGGATGCGGCGCTGGCCGGGTTCCGCTCGATCCCGAAGGAGTTCCCCCAGTCGCGCTACTCCCCGGCGGCCCTGCTGCGGCAGGGGGACCTGTACGGGTCCTATTACCGGAACTACGACGCCGCGCTCGAGGCCTACGACTCGCTGGTCTACAACTTCCCGCAGGTCGCGGAGGCGCCCCAGGCGATCCTGCGGAAAGGGGAGATCCACCTGCTCCAGTTCTTCAGCTACGCGAAGGCGGTCGAGGAACTGGAGCATCTCCGGAGCCGCTATCCCGGCTTCGGGAAGATGGACGAGGCGCTGGTGTTGCTGGCCAAGGCCTACGGCGGGCTGTCGGACCCCTCCAGGCAGGCGGAGGCGCTTGCCGAACTGCTGGAACGACACCCTGGTTCCCCCAGGGCGATGGAGGCGCGGTGGATGCAGGCTTCTGCGCTGTTGGGGCAGGAGAGGTATTCCGAGGCGGACCGGGCCTTCCGGAAGATCCTGTTCCTTGCCCCGGACAAAAAGAGCGCAGCCCGCGCCCGATGGGGACTGGCGCAGGCGATGGAGGGGGAAGGGGACTACACCGGAGCCCTGGAGCAGTACGAGGCGATCCGGGACGACTGGGAGGACCCGGGCTATGTCACGGAGAAGATCGGCCGGCTCAGGAAGCGGATGAAGGATTCCCAATGACGGGACGCGGCGCGGAAACGATCGCGGTCGTCGGCGGCGGATCGTGGGGGACCGCATTCGCCTCGGTGCAGGCGCAGCGGCACAGGGAGGTTTCGCTCTGGGTCCGCGAGGAGGAGATCTGCGCCTCGATCCGGGAATCCCGGGAGAACCGGGTGTTCCTGCCCGGCCTGCGGATCCCGGACGGAGTCCGGCCGACGACCTCGCTTCAGGAGGCCCTTGCAGGCAAAAGCGTCGTGGCCTTCGCCGTCCCGTCGCACCACCTCCGGTCGGTGGCGGAGTCGGCGGCCCCGCACCTGTCCCCGGGGGCGAGCCTGGTCTCCCTCTCCAAGGGGCTGGAGAACAGGACCCTCCTGCGGATGTCGGAGGTCCTCGCCCAGGCGGCACCCGGCCACGGGTCGAGGGTGGCGGTGCTCTCCGGCCCCACCTTCGCCCGGGAGGTAGTGGCCGGGAAGCCGGCCGGGGCGGTGCTCGCGTCGTCCGACCCGGGGCTGGCCGTCTCCCTCCAGTCGGTTCTTTCGGCGAAGCGGTTCCGGATCTACGCCGGGACCGACGTGACGGGGGTCGAGATGGGCGGGGCCCTGAAAAACGTCATGGCGATCGCGGCGGGGATGGCGGACGGGCTTTCCTTCGGGCACAACGCCAGGGCCCTGCTGATCTCCCGGGGGCTTGCCGAGATCGCCCGGGCGGGGCAGCGGCTGGGCGCAGACCCGCGGACCTTCTACGGGCTCTCCGGGCTGGGCGACCTCGTGCTTACCTGCACGGGCGACCTCTCCCGGAACCGGACCGTCGGGATCCGGATCGGAAAAGGGGAGACGGTGTCCGACATCCTCGCGGGCATGGCGATGGTGGCGGAGGGGGTGATGACCTCCCGCGCGGCGGTCGACCTGGGGAAAAAAACCGGCGTGCCGATGCCGTTGTCGGAGCAGGTGCATCGTATCCTGCACGAGGGGAAGGAGGTCCGGGAGGCGGTGTCCGAGCTCTTCGCCCGGACGCTCCGGATGGAGCCGGAATGAGCGTGTACGATCCGGAAGGGCTGAAGCGGGAGATCCGGGAGCTGCTCCGCAGCCGCAGCGCCGTGATGCTCGCCCACAACTACCAGCGCGACGAGATCCAGGAGATCGCCGACATCACCGGGGACTCGCTGGGCCTGAGCCAGGAGGCGGCGAAGACGGACGCGGAGGTGATCGTCTTCTGCGGCGTCCATTTCATGGCGGAGAGCGCGGCGATCCTCTCGCCCGGGAAGACGGTCCTGCTCCCGCGCATGGAGGCCGGCTGCCCGATGGCCGACATGGTCACGGCGGACGACCTGCGGGCCTGGCGGGAGGCGCACCCGGGGGCGGTGGTGGTCACCTACGTCAACTCCTCCGCCGAGGTCAAGGCGCTCTCGGACATCTGCTGCACCTCGGGCAACGCGGTGAACGTGGTCCGCTCGATCCCCGCGGACCGGGAGATCTTCATGGTGCCGGACCGCAACCTCGCGCACTACGTCGCGAAGAAGTCCGGGCGGGCGCTCAGCTGGTGGGACGGCTATTGCCCCACCCACGAACGGCTCAAGGTCGAGGCCGCCGCCCGTGCGAAGGCGGAGCACCCCGACGCCCTCCTCGTCGTGCACCCGGAATGCCCGCCGGAAGTGGTGGAGATGGCCGACGCGGTGCTGTCCACCTCGGGGATCTACTCCTACTGCGGGAAGTCCGACGCGAAGGAGTTCATCATCGGCACCGAGATGGGGATCCTCTACCGGCTCCGGAAGGAGAACCCGGGGAAGGTCTTCCACCTCGCCTCGCGGGCGCTGATCTGCCCCAACATGAAGCTGACCACGCTCGAGGACGTGCGCGACTCCCTGGAGACCCTTTCCCCGCGGGTCTCCGTTCCCGCGGAGATCCGGGAGGGGGCGCTGGCGGCTTTGGAGGCGATGCTGGCCGTCCCGCGCGACGCTTCCTGATCCGCCCTCCGATGCTCCGGGATCGTCCGACCCTCTCCTTCGAGCACCTGGCCCTCTCCTTCGGGAGGGAGGATCGTCCCTGCCGCCAGATCCTGGGGATCCCGCACGGCGCCCGGGCCTTCCTCCTTTCGGCGCTGGCCCGGCGGCTGCAGCGCCCGGTCCTCTACCTGGTCGACTCGGCCGCGGAGGCCGAGGAGAGCTTCCGGGAGCTTTCCGCCTACCTGGGCCCGGACGGAACGACCCGCTTTCCCTCCCTGGAGGCCGCCCCCTACGAGGAGATCGCCCCCTTTCCGCCCTCCGTCCATGACCGGATGCGGACCCTCTTCCGCCTCTTGCGGTCCGGTGAGGGCGCCGGCCCGCTCGTGGTCGTCTGCCCGGTGGAAGGGCTCTTCCGGAAGACCCTTCCCCCGGCGGTGTTCGCCGGATCGGTCCGCCGGATCGCTCCCGGAGCGGAGGTCGACCTGGAGGAGCTGACCCGGGAACTGTCGGCGCTGGGCTATGCGCGGCTTCCGGCCGCCACCGACCCGGGGGACGTCGCCGTCCGGGGGGGGATCGTCGACATCTACAGCCCCGCCCATCCGCACCCGGCGCGGATCACCCTCGACGGCGACCGGGTCGAGTCGATCCGCTGGTTCGACCCGGAGACCCAGCGGACCCGCTCCGCCGCGCAGGAGTTCTTCGTCATCCCCTGCTCCCAGGTGATCACCCGGGCGGAGTTCCTGCGGGCTGCGGGGCGGGCCGCCGTCGGGGCGGACGGCCTGCCGTGGAACGGGAAGGAACCGGAGGCGCTCCGGCAGGGGATCCGGTACCGGGGAATCGATGCGATCCTCCCCCGCCTGTACGGGGGCGCCGGGACGCTGTTCGGGCATCTGCCGGAGAACACCGTGGTGGCCGCCGCCGATTCGGTCTCCTGCGTGGGCGAGGCGAAAAACCTCTTCGCCGAGGCGGAGGAGAACTTCCGGATCCAGGGGGAGGAGGCCGGCCTTCCCGCGCCGGCGGAGCTCTACCTGTCGCCGGAGGAGCTCGTTTCCGCCCTGTCCGCCGTCCCGCTCCTCTGCTTCGACCGGATCGAGGTGTCCCCCTTCGGACGCGGCGACGCGGTGCGGGGGACCCTGGAGATCCAGGGGAACGAGGATATCCGGCGGAGCACGGCGACCTCCTCGTCGGAAGGGCTGCTGCTGCCGCTGGCGACCGAGGCGAAGGAGTGGTGGAAGCGGGGGGACCGGTTCCTGATCAGCTCGCTCTCCCCCTCCCAGGCGGAGCGGATGGAGGAGCTGCTCTCCCGCTACCCCCTCCCGCTGGTCCCCGGGTGCACCCTCCCCGCCGCCCTCGCGGAGGGAAAAGGGGTTCTGCTCTGCCGCTCCGGGGTGGCGCGCGGCTTCCGGTTCCCGGAGCTTCGGATCGCGCTGGTCACCGAGTCGGAGATCTTCGGCGAGAAGGCCCGCGCCCGCAAGGGCAGGGGGGATGCGGCGCTTCCCGCGGAGGAGTTCTCGCTTCGGGAGCTGCGGGTGAGCGACCTCGCGGTCCACGTGGACCACGGCATCGGGGTCTACCGGGGGCTGATCCGCCGCCGGGCCGGCGGCGTGGAGGGGGACTTCCTCGTGCTCGAGTATGCCGGCGGAGACCGGCTCTTCGTCCCCGTCGAGAAGATGTCCGGCGTGCAGCGCTACGTGGGCTCCGAGGAGACGCACCCGCAGCTCGCGCGGCTGGGGGGGACCGCGTGGCAGCGCGCCAAGCGGAAGGTCCGCGACTCCCTCCTGGAAATGGCCCGGGAGCTGGTCGAGCTCAGCGCCCGCCGGGAGCTGGCCCGCCGCCCGCCCGTCTCTCCGCCCGACGCCAGCTACCGGGAGTTCGAGGCGGCCTTCGCGCACGAGGAGACGCCGGACCAGCAGAAGGTGATCGAGGAGGTCCTCGGCGACCTGGTCTCGGAGAAGCCGATGGACCGGCTGGTCTGCGGGGACGTGGGGTACGGCAAGACGGAGGTCGCGGTCCGGGCCGCCTTCAAGGTGGTGCTCGACGGGCGGCAGGCCGCGGTGCTCGTCCCCACCACGGTCCTCGCGGAGCAACACCACAAGACCTTCCGGGAGCGTCTGGCCGGCTACCCGGTCCGGGTGGAGAACCTCTCCCGCTTCCGCTCCCGGAAGGAGCAGGCGGCGGTGACGGCCGACCTGCGGGAGGGGAAGGTCGACATCGTGATCGGCACCCACCGGCTCCTGCAGAAGGATGTCTCCTTCCGGGACCTGGGGCTGGTCGTGGTCGACGAGGAGCAGCGGTTCGGCGTCCGGCACAAGGAGAAGCTCAAGGCGATGCGCGCCTCGGTCGACCTCCTCACGCTCACCGCGACCCCGATCCCCCGGACGCTGCACATGGCCCTCTCCGGGATGCGGGACATCAGCGTGATCGCCACCCCCCCGGAGGACCGCCTCTCGATCCGCACCTTCGTCCTTCCCTTCTCGGAGGAGACGATCCGGGAGGCGGTGGACCGGGAGATCCGCCGCGGCGGGCAGGTCTTCTTCGTCCACAACCGGGTGCGGACGCTCCCCGCCATGGAGCGGATCCTCCGGGAGATCCTCCCCGAGGGCCGGATCCTGGTCGCCCACGGGCAGATGGAGGAGGAGGAGCTGGCCCGCGCGATGGACGACTTCTCCGCCGGGCGGGCCGACCTGCTGCTCTGCACCGCGATCATCGAGGCGGGGCTGGACATCGCCAGCGCGAACACGATCCTGGTGAACGACGCCCACCGGTTCGGGCTCGCCCAGCTCTACCAGCTGCGCGGCCGGGTGGGGAGGGACCGGCTGCGGGCCTACGCCTACTTCCTGCTCCCGGGGGAGATCCTGATGACGCGGGAGGCCTCGCAGCGGCTCGCGGTGATCACCGACCTCACGGCGCTGGGCTCCGGCTTCCGGATCGCCTCCCACGACCTGGAGATCCGGGGAGGGGGGAACCTGCTCGGGAAGGACCAGTCCGGCCACATCCACCAGGTCGGCTACGAGCTCTACACCCAGCTGCTCTCCGAGGCGGTGGCGGAGATCTCGGGGAGGACGGAGGCCGAGCGGGAGGAACCGGAGCTGGAGCTGCGGATCCCGGCCTTCCTCCCGGACGACTACATCGCCGAGCCGGGGATCCGGCTCGATTTCTACCGGAAGTTCGCGGCGGCCCGCAGCGTCGACGCGGCCGACGACCTCGAGCTTTCGATGCTGGACCGGTTTGGACGGCTTCCGGACCCCGCGGAGGCGCTGTGCGACATGACGCGGATGCGGGTCCGGATGCGGGAGGCGGGGATCCGGGAGCTCAAGCGGGGGAACGGGTCGCTCTATCTCTCCCTCGCGGACCGCTCTTCGGTCGACCGCTCCCTGCTCGTCCGGCTGGTGACCCGGGAGAGGGGGCTCTTCTCCTTCGTGCGGGGAGAGGTGCTCGCCATGCGGCTTGAGGCGGAATCGCCGTCCGAGGTGGTCTTGGCGGCCAAAAACCTGTTGAACCGGCTGTCCCCCCGGGGGTAGCATGATTCCCTTGCGGCACAGCGGATCGATCTTCCGGAAGGAGAATCCACGGATGCGCATGCGGACACGGCTGCTGGCGGTTTCCCTGGTCCCGTTCCTGTTCGCCTGCGGAGGGCCTGGCGGCTCGCCGCGGGAGAAGGTTCTCGCCGAGGTGAACGGAGCGCAGATCACCGAGGCCGATTTCGAGCGGGAGGCGGAGACCCTTCCCCCCTACATGCGGCCGATCCTCGAGACCTCCAACGGGAAGAGGCAGTTCCTGGAGAGCCTGATCACGCGGGATCTCCTCCTCCAGGAGGCGCTGCGGCGGGGAGTCGACCGCAGGCCCGAGGTGCGCGGCCGGCTGGGGCAGGCGCGCCGGTCGATCCTCCTCGAGGCGCTCCTGCGGGAGGTGGCCGAGAAGGCGCCGGGGCTTTCCGAGGAGGCGATGAGGAAGCACTACGAGGAGAACCGGGAGAACTACGAGGCGGGCGAGCGGGCGCGGATCCGGCAGATCCTCTTCCGGGATCGCGCCCTGGCGGAAGACGCCGCCCGGAAAGCGAAGGCGGGGGAGTCTTTCGAGCAGCTGATGAGAGCGGCGGAAGCCGCGGGGGAGAAGGCCTCGGACCTGGGGTTCGTCGAGAGGGGGGAGACCGACAAGGAATTCGAGGCGGCCGCCTTCGCCGCCCCGGCGAATTCGGTCATCGGCCCGGTGCGCACGGTCTACGGCTTCCACCTGCTCCAGGTGCTGCAGAAGGAGCCGGCGGGGCTGAAGCCCTTCGAGGAGGTCCGGGAGGAGATCGCCGGGGAGCTGCGCGAGTCGGCCCAGCGGGAGGCGTTCGAGCGGCTGGTCGGCGGGCTGCGCAAGAGCTCCCGGGTGACGCTGCTCGGGCCGTTCGCCGGGATGCCCCCGCTGCAGGACGAGTCCCCCGGAACGGGCGCGCCGGCGGCCCGGGATGCGAAGCCGGGGCAATCCCCGCCCGGCAAGGGGCGCTGATCCCGTCCGCGGGGGGGCCATGGCGAGCCGGGGGTTCCGCCATCGCCGGATCGGGGCCTTCGCCTCCGCGGCCCTGTTCCTGCTCTCCTGCTCCCGGGAGCCGCCCAGGATCACCGACGCCGATGTCGTCGTGGCGAAGGTCAACGGCGCGCCGGTCACCCTCCAGGAGCTGAAGGCGGAGATCGCATCCATCCAGGGGCTTTCCCCGTCCGCCGTGTCGAAGGGGACCGCCCCGGAGGTGTCGCAGGCCCTCCGGAGGCTGGTCGAGCGCTCCATGGTCCTGCAGGAGGGGGTGCGGCAGGGGATCTCGGTCACCGAGTCCGAGCTGGAGGAGGAGGTGAAGCGGTATCGATCCGATTTCCCGCCGGGGGGGCTGGAGAAGACGCTCCTGCAGCAGGGGATCGGCATGGACGAGTGGCGGTCGCGGATGCGGCAGTCGCTGCTCTACCGGAAGTCCGCCGAGGCGGTGGCGGGGCGTCTCGCGGAGGTCACGGAGGAGGAGGTTCGGCGGGCCTGGCGGGAGCGGCCCCGCAGGACGAGCCCCCCGGAGCAGATCCTGGTGCGCCAGCTGATGTTCGACACGGAGGAGAGCGCCCTCCGGGTCCGGGAGAGGATCCTGGCGGGGGACTCCCCGGACAAGGCGGTCCTGAAGGGTTCCGGAGAGGGGCCCGCTCCCGCGATCGCCGATCTCGGGTACCTTTCCCGGGAGGATCTCCCCCGGGAGCTTTCCGGGGAACTCTTCGCCCTCCCGGCGGGCGGAGCCAGCCGCGTGGTCCGCCGGGACAAAAGCGTCAGCATCTTCCTGGTCGAGGGAAGGCGGGAGTCCCGGGAGGAGTCGTTCGAGGAAGCCGCGCCGCAGATCCGCGAGGAGCTTCTCCGGGCGAAGCGGGAGGAGGGCTTCCGGGGGTGGATGGAGGGGGAGATGGCCAGGGCCGACGTCAAGATCCAGGAAGCGATCCTCGCCGAGCTCACGGAGGGGAAGCGATGAGGGGGCTCCGTGGAGCGGCCCTGTTGTGCGCGGCAATCTGCCTGCTGGCAACGCCCGTGCGGGAGGCCGCGGCGAGGCTCGTGGACGGGGTGGTCGCCGTGGTGAGCGGCGAGCCGGTCACCTTCTCCGAGTTTCGCGAATCGGTGGCGGAGATGCTTGGGATTTCGGAGGGGGACACCGATGTCTACCTTCGGGAGGAGCGGGACCGGGGGCGCGTCCTGAAGGGGCTCGAGACTCTCATCGAATCGGTCCTGGTCCGGCAGAAGCTCGAGCAGCTGGGGCAGGCCGTTTCGGACAGGGAGGTGGAGCAGGCGGTCGAGGCGGTGCGGAAGAACAGCGGGATGGCGGAGGAGGAGTTCCGGGCGGCGCTGGAGCAGGAAGGGCTCTCCCCGGCCGCCTACCGGAGGCGGCTCCGGTGGCAGATGGAGCGGGGGGCGATCGTACGGGCCCTGGAGTTTCGGGCGGTCACCGTGACCGAGGAGGAGGTCCGGTCCTACTTCGAGGAGAACGCGGAACGGTTCCGGAAGGGGGGCGAGATCCGGATGGAGATCCTCTTCCTGCCGCTTCCCCCCGGGGAGGAGGACGGGGAGCCGGCCGTCGCTCCCCGGATCGCGGCGCAGCAGGCCGCGGAGGGGTTCCGCGCGGGGATGTCCCTTGCCGACGCGGTCCGGCTGGTGTCCGGGGCGGTTCCGGGGGCCGCCGTGATGGAGCCCGGGTTCGTGAAGACGGAGGATTTGGCCCCGGAGATCGGGAGGGAGGTGCAACGGCTCCGGACCGGGGAGGTTTCCCCGCCCGTGTTCACCGGGGAGGGGGGGTTCCTCGTGAAGGTGCTCGAGCGGCGTGGGGGAACGCTCCCGGAGTTCCCCGAACTGAAGCGCCCGCTTACCGACGAGCTGGTGGACCGCCGCAGCGAGAAGGCCTACGCCGATATCCTGGCGGAGCTGAAGCAGGAGGCCACGATCGACATCCGCCTGTGATTCCCAAGGGGGAGTCGGCCGTACCGGGAGAGGATCCTGGAGGCGCCGGAGCAGGAGGAAGGGAGGCAGCCAGATGCCGCTTCCGCGGAAGCATGAATCTCTACGAGTGGCCCTGCCGGATCATCCTCGAGCATGAGCGCGAACACCATCCGCAGATTCGGGAGATCGTCCGGAAGCTCGGAACGCGGTAGGAGGTAGGGACGTGGACCCGGGCGCGCTTCCGCGCATCGCCGTTTCCATGGGCGACCCGGCCGGGGTGGGCCCCGAGATCGCCGTGCTGGCCCACGCCTCGCCGGAGATCTTCTCCCTCTGCCGGCCGGTGGTCTACGGCGACCGGGAGATCCTCGCGCGCGCCGCGGGGGTGACCGGGAAGCGGGTCGAGATCGCCGCCGGGGGGGAGCCCGCCTTCGGCCGCCTCCTGGTGAAGCCGGTCTCCTCCCTGCGTCCCGCGGAGATCCCCTTCGGAACGCCCTCCCTTCCCGGCTCGCGTGCGATGGCGGACTACATCCGGGTGGCTGCGGGCGACGTGCTGGCGGGGCGGGCGGACGCCCTGGTCACCTGCCCGATCGGCAAGGAGGGGCTCGCGGCGGCCGGCGTCCCCTTCCCGGGGCACACG
>MGPV01000010.1:0-9162 GCA_001797615.1 Deltaproteobacteria bacterium GWC2_65_14 | reverse complement strand
TGGAACTTCTCACCCCGGAAGTCATCGAACGTACCGTCATGATCACGGACACCTTCTTCCGGAAGCACATGGGAACGGCCGCCCCCCGGATCGCCGTGGCCGGGGTGAACCCCCACGCGGGCGAGGGGGGGCTCTTCGGCGACGAGGAGCGCACGGTCGTGACGCCCGCGGTCGAGGCCTGCCGCCGCCGGGGGATCGACGCGACCGGTCCGCACCCCCCCGACACCGTCTTCTACCGGGCGTACCGGGGGGAGTTCGACGTGGTCGTCGCGATGACCCACGACCACGGCCTCATCCCGCTCAAGCTGGTCCACTTCGAGGACGGGGTGAACGTCACGATGGGGCTTCCGATCGTCCGCACCTCGGTCGACCACGGCACCGCCTACGGCCTCGCGGGGAAGGGGACCGCGAGCCCCGCCAGCCTGCTCGCCGCCATCCGGATGGCCGCGCGGATGGCCTCCGGAGGGAGGTAGGCGCCGTGGCCCTCGACCGGATCGTCATCCGCGGCGCGCGGGAGCACAACCTCAAGAACATCGACCTGGAGATCCCCCGGGACCGGCTCGTCGTGATCACCGGCGTCTCGGGCTCCGGGAAGTCCTCGCTCGCCTTCGACACGATCTACGCGGAGGGGCAGCGCCGCTACGTCGAGTCGCTCTCCGCCTACGCCCGCCAGTTCCTCGAGCAGATGGAGAAGCCCGACGTCGACTCGATCGAGGGACTCTCCCCCGCCATCTCCATCGAGCAGAAGTCGGTGAGCAAGAACCCGCGGTCGACGGTGGCCACCGTCACCGAGGTCTACGACTACCTGCGCCTGCTGTTCGCCTCCGTCGGCCGTGTCCACTGCCTCTCCTGCGGGAAGGAGATCTCCCAGCAGACGGTGACGCAGATCGTGGACGCCGTCCTGTCGGCGGGGACGGGGGAGAAGGTCGAGATCCTCGCCCCGGTCGTCCGGGGGCGCAAGGGCGAGTACCGGAAGGAGCTGGCCAGGCTGGCCCGCGACGGATACTCCCGGGTGATCGTGGACGGGGAGGAAAGAGCCCTCGAGGACGAGATCGTCCTGGACCGGAAGAGGAAGCACGACATCGACGTGGTGATCGACCGGGTCCGGGTCTCGGAGTCCTCCCGCGGGCGGCTCGCCGACTCCGTGGCGCTGGCACTCTCCCTCTCCGACGGCCTGGTCCGCGTGACGCGGGGAAAGGGGAAGGGAGAGCTCTTCAGCGAGAAGTTCGCCTGCCCCGACTGCAACGTAAGCTACCCGGAGATCACGCCGCGGCTCTTCTCCTTCAACAGCCCCCACGGGGCCTGCCCGGAGTGCGACGGGCTGGGGTCGACCATCTACTTCGACCCGGAGCTGATCGTTCCGGACAAAAACAAGAGCATCCGGGAGGGGGCGATCGCCCCCTGGATCCGGCGCACCACCGTCTTCCATCACCAGATGCTGGAGACGCTGTCGCGGCACTTCCGCTTCTCCCTGCTGGAGCCGTTCGGGAAGCTTCCGGAGCGGGTCCGGGAGGTCCTCCTTCACGGGTCGGGGGAGGAGGGGGTCCGGTTCCACCTCGAGGAGGGGGAGCGGCGCTACTTCTTCACCAAGCCGTTCGAGGGGGTGATCGGCAACCTCGAGCGCCGGTACCGGGAGACCGACTCGGAAGGGGTGCGGGAGGAGCTCTCCCGCTACATGAACAACCGTCCCTGCCGGGGCTGCGGGGGGGCGCGCCTGAAGAAAGAGGCGCTCTCGGTGACGGTGGGGGGACGGGGGATCGACGCGGTGACCCGCTTCTCGATCCAGGAGGCGCTTACGTTTTTCGGGGGGCTCTCCCTCTCCGGACGGGAGGAGGAGATCGCCGCGCGGATCCTCAAGGAGATCCGTTCGCGCCTCTCCTTCCTGGCGGACGTGGGGCTCGACTACCTGACGCTCGACCGGACCTCCTCGACCCTGTCGGGGGGGGAGGGGCAGCGGATCCGGCTGGCGACGCAGATCGGCTCCTCCCTCATGGGGGTGCTCTACATCCTCGACGAGCCCTCGATCGGGCTGCACCAGCGGGACAACCGGCGGCTCCTCTCCACGCTCAGGCAGCTGCGCGACCAGGGGAACACGGTGCTGGTGGTGGAGCACGACGAGGAGACGATCCGGTCGGCCGACCATGTGATCGACATGGGGCCGGGAGCCGGCGAGGACGGCGGCCGGCTGGTCGCCGCCGGCCCTCCGGAGGCGATCCTCCGGTGCGAGTCCTCCCTCACCGGGCAGTACCTCTCCGGAGTGAAGGAGATCCCCTGTCCGACGGCGCGGCGGCGCCCGAACGGCAACTTCCTTTCGCTGTCCGGCTGCCGGGCGAACAACCTGAAGGGGATCGACGTCTCCTTCCCGCTGGGGCTGATCACCTGCGTGACCGGCGTCTCCGGTTCGGGGAAGTCGACCCTGGTGCTGGACACCCTCTACCGGGCGCTCGCGCAGAGGATCTTCGGTTCCCGGGAGCGTCCGGGGGCCCACGACCGGATCGACGGGCTGGCGCTGGTCGACAAGGTGATCCACATCGACCAGTCGCCGATCGGGCGGACCCCCCGCTCGAACCCGGCGACCTACTCGGGCGCCTTCACCCCGATCCGCGACCTCTTCGCGATGCTTCCCGAGAGCAAGGCGCGGGGATACCGCCCGGGGCGCTACTCCTTCAACGTGAAGGGGGGGCGGTGCGAGGCGTGCGAGGGGGACGGGATCCTCAAGATCGAGATGCACTTCATGCCGGACGTCTACGTCACCTGCGAGATCTGCCGGGGGAAGCGGTACAACCGGGAGACGCTCGAGATCGCCTACAAGGGGAAGACGATCGCCGACGTGCTGGCGATGACGGTCGACCAGGCGCTCCCCTTCTTCGAGGCGATTCCCGCGATCCGGCAGAAGCTGTCGACCCTTTCCCGGGTGGGGCTGGGCTACATCCGCCTCGGACAGCCGGCCACCACGCTCTCCGGGGGGGAGGCGCAGCGGGTCAAGCTGGCGCGGGAGCTCTCCAAGCGGGCGACGGGGAAGACGGTCTACATCCTGGACGAGCCGACGACCGGGCTCCACTTCGACGACATCCGGAAGCTGCTCGCCGTGCTCCAGATGTTCGCCGATTCGGGGAACACGGTGATCGTCATCGAGCACAACCTCGACGTGGTCAAGACCGCCGACTACATCGTCGACCTGGGGCCGGAAGGGGGGGACCGGGGGGGCGAGGTGGTCGCCTGCGGAACTCCGGAGGAGGTCGCGGAGGATCCCCGCTCGTTCACGGGGCAGTTCCTGCGCCGGGTACTGGGCGGCGGAGCGAAGCGGCGGGCGCTCGGCTAAAGCGGGACGGCTACGGAGGTGGCGGGGCGCTGCTCCAGCGGGAGCCGGTCCCCTTCCCGGACTGCGCGTCTTCCTCCCCGCGGGGATCGGAGGCGTCGAGGAACTTCCGCTCCGCGTCCTTTCCGAAAAGGTAGCGGACCTCCTTCCGGACGGCATGGGCGACCGGGTGGGTCCGGTTCTTCTGCTTCATGCACCAGAGCGACTTCATGTCCTCGTCGACCGTCAGCGTCCCTTCCGAGACGACCAGGGGAAACAGGATGCAGAAGCGGGGCTTGATCTCCCACTCGTGCAGCCCCGCCTCCGCCGCCCCCTTCTGGAGGACGCAGCCATGGTCGGGGTGGAAGAAGGCGCAGGCCCCGGCGGTGTCCATCGTCTCCACGGCATGCCCGCTCGGGCAGTCCGTGTCGGGCTCCACCGCGCCGAACCAGGATTCCGGGTCTTTCGCCTCGGGGCGGAGGAGGTGGGAAAACAGCTCCTGGCGGGCGAGGATCTCCTCCTTCTCCTTCAGGTCGACCCAGACGCCGAACCGGCAGCAGCGGCTCCGGCAGAGGTCGAGCCTGCACTGTTCGGGAAACTTCGCGGAGAAGACGTACGGATCGACCTGAATGGGCACCGGTTCCTCCGGGGAAATTCGGGAAGTGCAGATTATAGCACGGGGATGTCGGGGGATAGGCCAGTCTTTTTTCCATTCCCGGCCGCAGGACGTTCCGAAGCCAGCAGCGCTCGCTCTGATCCCGCCGGACGGAAAGAGCCGGTGTGCTCCCCCCGGCATCCTGCTATAGTACCGCCAATTATCCGCGCCCCGACCCGGGAGAAACCGCGCATGAACCGAAGGCTTGCCGTGTACGCCGTATCGCTTTTCCTCCTCGCGCCGCCCCCCGCATGGCCCGGCGACTGGCGGGTGACGCCGATCCGGATCGAGATGAGCCGGCAGGCGAAAAGCGGCGTGATCACCGTGATCAACGACTCGAAGGAGCGGCTGCAGCTCCGGATGAAGGCCTTCGAATGGACGCAGGACGCCGAGGGGAAGGATTCCTACGCGGAGACCGGCGACCTCGTCTTCTTCCCGAAGATGATGATCTTCGAGAAGGCGATGGAGAAGATCCTGCGCGCCGGGATCAAGGTCCCCGCCACGAATACGGAGAAGACCTACCGGCTCTTCCTCGAGGAGATCCCCGGCCCCCGGAAGGAGGATGGGGTGAACGTGGCGATCGCCATCCGGTTCGGCGTTCCGGTCTTCGTTGCGCCCCTCAAGGAGGAGCCCAAGGGAGAGATCGCGAAGGTCGCGATGGCGAAAGGAACCGTTGAGGCCGAGATCCGAAACCCCGGAAACGTCCACTTCGTGATCCGGTCCGTCATGGTGAAGGGAAAAAACGGGAAGGGGGAGGAGATCTTCTCCCGGGAGCTTTCCGGAGGGTATCTCCTTTCCGGCGCATCGAGAACGTATGCCACCGAAGTGCCGGCCGATCTCTGTCCGGAGTTTACTGCGGTCGACGTGGAGGCCACAACCGACAGGTTCCCCCTCGCCGGGCACCTGGATGCCGACAAGGGTATGTGTTCCCGGGAATAGGCGCCCCGTGACAAATCCGTGCATGTTGGTATATACTGGACTCCGTCCGCCGGAGTCCAGCCAACCCATCTCACCCATCGCACGGATCGCAGCGAACCGGGTCGTCCCGGCCCTCCGCCCCGACGCGGAACTCCCTTTTGGTTCCTCCGTCCGGCCCGCGAGGGGACGACCCCCATCGTTCCATCGGCGGAAAACGATGACAACCGCCTCCCGAATCGAGCCTCTCCTGAGCAGGGCGCTGGACAGCATCACCGACCCCCTGATCCTCTACGACCGCGACTTCCGGATCGTGACGGCCAACCAGGCTGCGGTGACCATCCACCAGCGGGATCTCGATCAATGGATGGGCAGGCATTGCTACGAGGTCTTCTACCGCCGCGGCTCGGTCTGCAAAGGATGTCATGTCCGCGATGTCTTCCGCTCCGGGGAACCCCGGATGCGGGAAAAAGACATTCGCCTGCCCGACGGGCGGCTCCGGCATTTCGAGATCCGCGCGTACCCGGTGAAGGATGCCGAGGGAACCATTGTCCACGTGCTCGAGCACGGCCGGGACATCTCCGAGCGGAAGACCCTGGAGACCCAGGTCAGGACATCGGAAGAGAGATATCAGACCATCGTGGAGACCGCCCGGGAAGGGATCTTCATCGCCGACGGCGACGCGAGGGTGACTTTCGCCAACAAGCGGCTGGCCGGAATGCTGGGGTACGATCTTGAAGAGATCATGGGCCGGTCGCTGTTCGATCTCATGGACGAGGATTCCAAGGGAGCGGCGAAAGAGCAGCTGGACCGCCGCCGCAAGGGTCTGTCGGACGTCTACGAACTGAGCTTCCGGAACCGGGAGGGAACGTCTCTCGTCGGCCTGGTGTCGGCGGCGCCGCTCATGGTCAACGACGCCTTCCTCGGTTCCGTGGGCATCGTCACGGACATCACCCGCATGAAACAGGTCGAGTCGGAGCTCCGCACGGCCAAGGACTTCAGCGAAAAGATCATCGACAACATCACCGACAATCTCATCGTCGTCGACCCCGTGACGCATCATATCGTGCAGGCCAACACCTCCTTCCTCCATCGGGTCGGGTTCCCATCGGAAAAGGTGATCGGCAAACCGTGCTACGAAATCATGCTGGGAAGGAATACCCCTTGCTGGGAGGACGGAATCCATTGTCCCGTCCGGGAGGCGGCGGCAATCAAGCGGCCTGACAAGTGCGATAAGGTGTACTTGAACGCCGACGGACAGGAGCGGATGCTGCAGGTTTTGACCTATCCGCTCTTCAACAGCAGCGGCGGCGTGGACCTGGTCATTCGGATGGAACACGACGTCACCGAAAAGCGTCGGATGGAGGAGGCCCTGGCCTTCCGTTCCAAGGAGCTGCAAAGGACCCAGCACCAGCTGGAAACGCTCTTCGAGGTTTCGCGGCGGGTGGGGGCCGAGAGCTCCCTGCAGGGGCTCGTCCATTTTCTCCGGGACTTCGCGGAAGGGATCTTCCCCGATTCCGACCTGCTCTTCCTGCTTCTCGAAACGACCGGCGAACGGTTCCTGTTCCAGGAGGAAAGCCATCCCGACGCGATCCAACCCCTGCAGAGCCTGCAGGGGGGTCCGGACGGGGAACGGACCGTCTCGGAGCTGGCCCGGTATCTCCGGACGCTCAAGGATCCACGGGTCCGGACTTCCGCGGACGGGGGGGACCTGCACCCCCTGATCCGAAGGATCGCGGAGGGCTACCCGAGCTGGTTCGGTCTCCCCGTCATCGTCCGGCAGGAATGCATCGGGTACTTCCTCCTCGGATCGAAGACGAACACGATCCACTCCCCGGAGGATCGGCGCTTCTTCCAGGCCCTGTTCGCCCAGATCGCCGGTCACGTCCGGAGCCTGATCCTCCACGAGACGGAGATCGGGCGGTTCCGCCGGGAGCCCGGAGAAACCGTCACCCGGGGGGAAATCATCGGACAGAGCAAGAAGATCCGGGAGGTCTACGACCGGATCGATCTCGTGGCTTCGTCCGACGCCACCGTCCTCATCACGGGCGAGAACGGGACCGGAAAGGAGCTGGTGGCCCGGGCGATCCACCAGCAGAACGTCCGACGCAGGGGGCCCCTCGTGGTAGCGAACTGCTCGGCCTATACCCCGAGTCTCCTGGAAAGCGAGCTGTTCGGGCATGAGAAGGGCGCCTTCACCGGAGCGATCCGCCAGAAGAAGGGGCGGATCGAGCGGGCCGAGGGAGGGACGCTGTTTCTGGACGAAATCGGGGACATCTCCCTGGCGACGCAGGTCCTCCTGCTCCGGTTCCTGCAGGACCGTCGCCTCGAACGGGTGGGCGGGGAGGAGACGATCGAGGTCGATGTCCGTGTCCTGGCGGCGACCAACCGGGACCTGCTCCGCGAGGTGGAGGAGGGACGGTTCCGGGACGACCTCTATTACCGGCTGAACGTGTTCTCCATCCATATCCCCCCCCTGCGTGAACGAAAGGAGGATATCCCGATCCTTTCCCGGCATTTCCTCGCCCGGTTCAGCGGAAAGGAAGGGAAGGCGATCCCGAAGATCTCCCCGGATGCCATGCAGGCGTTGATGGAATACCAGTGGCCCGGGAATGTCCGCCAGCTGGAGAACGCCTTGAGCTACGCCGTCATTCTCTGCCAGGGGGAAGAGATCTCGGCCCGGCATCTGCCGGCCTTTCTCAAGGAATCCGGCGGCGACCCGGCCGGGGTTTCCCTGGGAGACATGGAGCGGAGGATGATCCTGAGGGCGCTGGAGGAAACGTCCTGGAACAAGCACGAAGCGGCCCGCCGCCTCCAGGTGAGCCGGAGCACCTTGTACAGCAAGATCCGCCGTTACGGCCTGGAAAAGGAGACCGGGACCGGCTGATGGAAGGACGAAAGGGGGCCGTTTTCGTACACCCCCTGGAAATCGTGAACGTCTCTGGGTGCAAGAACATTTCTCCGGCGCGGGTCCGATGTCATACACTCCGCCATCCTTCCCTGGCGACTCGATCCCGATCCTGTTCCGGTCGAACCGGTCGATAGCCCCTCGATAATCCACGGAGAATCCGGTACGGACCCGGCGCGGCGCGGGGATTTCCCGTCCTGGCACGCTTCTTGATGCTCCGTTTGGTGGGCGGGGTTGGGTCGGGGTCAACCGACGGAGTCGGGAACGGACGCGGTCGCCGGTGGCGGTTGTCCGAAGCACGGCAATCGGCGGACGCGATCTTCGCAGGGCGTCGAGGAAACCGGCCGGATCTCTCCGGCACGAAAGGAGGGACACCATGGAGATCCATCTGACAGGGACGGAAACACATGCGCTCCGGGAGACTCTGGAGAGCGTGATCCCCGACATGGAGAGGAAAATCGCCGGCCTGAAAGATCCGGAACGCCGCAAGGACCTTGTGACGAGGAAGGAGGCTCTTCGGTCCATCCGGGACAAACTCCCCGCCGGACTGATCGAGACGGCGTAAAGGAGGCGACCATGTCATGAAAGAGGCCACGATCCACATCGTCGACGGGAAGGCGGACGATATCCATTTCGACGGGAAGGAAGGGATGGGGATCGACGCGTTCCTTCTGATCACCCACCGGAGGAATGTCGAGGAGGGGCATTTTCTGGCTTACGGAAACAGCGAAAGGGTGGGGAAGATGCTCTATAACTTCTATCTCAACTGTGTCCGGAACGATTACTGGGAGCTCGGAGAAACCCTGGAGCTGGTGGCCCGTGACATTCTCGATGTGGCCCAGGCCGCCCGCGGCCGGCCGTGGCCGCAGGAAAAGCTTCGGGCGGGGCCCATCAACTGATGGAATAGGGTGCCCGGGTGAACAGGAAGCCGTGATGGGGTCCAAACGGAGGTGATGCCCACAGGATAGGCACGGGGAAGGTTTCACGGACGAAACGGTTTCGAAAGGAGGGACTTCAAGGGTTCTGATCCAGGCTTATTTCGGCAAAACGCTCATGTGACGAAAGAATGGGAGGTCAAACGATGGCGAGAGAGAAACGGGAAGTGGAAATCAAGAGTCGGGCCGATACCCTTCCGTTGACGAGTCCCGAGGTCAGGCCCTGGCCCGTGACGCCGCCCCCTCCGCCCGAGGAAGTCATGAAGGTCTACGAAAAGCGGAAGGCGGGAGAGTTCGGGAAATGGTGCGAGGATAACTTGAGGTTCGAGAAAGGGTTCGGAAAAGCGGAGGCGCTTCAAGGATTCAAGGTTCTCGACATCGGCCTCTGGAGGATGGGGCACAAGTTCGCCTCCTCTCTGCTCGGCGAGGCGGGAGCCGAGGTGATCTGCAT